>NZ_CDLUDY010000135.1:0-8118 GCF_975968855.1 Petrachloros mirabilis | reverse complement strand
TTCCCTCCAAAACTCTAGGTTGAGGTCAAGGCTGAGGCTTAGGGAATCACCGGCTCAGGCCTTCACTCGGCCTCAGCCTTAGCCTAAACCTTCACCTATTTTCTACGCGCGGCACCTTAGCAGGGCAATTTTATTCAAGTCAACGACTTGGACCGAGCCCGGGCCAGAGGTCTAGGATCAAATGGCTGCGGCGAGGATTTCTGCCTCATTCCCCCACCTCCAGTCCTACCCCCTCCCTGACATTTCTTGACACCCTCTCTGCCACACAGCTACGATGAATATGATATCAGTAACAACAGTATCGCGCTGCCCTTGAAACACCCTTTTTTATCCAGTTCTTCCATGTGCCATAACAGACGCCTAAGCCTTTTATCGTGCGCAGGGTTTTTCTGTTTACTCTTCTCTCCCGCCCTTGCCCAAATCACCGTGACGAACCTTCAATCCCCTTACAGCTTCGTCAGCAGCCCATCGGGAAACGAATATTTCATTTCGAGTGTCAACGGCGAACCTGATGCAAAGGACAATAACGGCTTCATTACGAAATTGGATGGAAAGGGAAAGTTATTGCATGTGAAATTCGTGCAAGGCGGGAACGGAGAAGTCACCTTGCACGCACCCAAAGGGATGGCTATTGTCGACCAGGCACTTTACGTGGCTGACCTCGACCAGCTGCGGTCTTTCGACATCACGACCGGCAAGCCTCTTTCCACGATTGCGATGCCTGATCCGTCCGCACACTTGACCGATGTCGTCTTTGACGGGAATGGCCAGCTGTACTGTTCGGACCAGCAGGGAAATCGGATCTATCGGATCCATCTTGCCACCAAGAAGGTTTCCGTCCTGATCTCAAATCCCGAACTCGCCGGTCCTTCAGGCCTAGCCATTCATCCCAAGAGCGGTCAACTCATCGCCGTCAGTTGGGACAAAGGAAAGATTTTCGAGATTTCCCCCGATGGGGAACTGTCCGAACTCTTCTCGAATGGCTTTTTTTCCGGTCGGTTCACCAACCTGATAGGCGTCGACTTCGATCGGTGGGGTAATATGTACGTCTCGGATTTCACGACAGGAAAAGTTTGGCGCATGACATGGGACAAACGCTTCCAGGTCATTGCGGAATATCTGCCGTCCCCGGCCGACATCGGCATCGACCGCGCCAACAACCTCATTCTCGTGCCGTATGAATTCGCCCATGCCGCGGAAATGAACGGATTGGAAGCGCCTAGTGAAGGCAAATCTCGAAAGGAGAAACGGACGCTGGCGGATTATGGATTCATCCCCCCGCCGCCGAAACCGTCAGGAGGAGGAACATCGACGAAATGAGCCACTGCGTCTATTGTAAGCAGCGCAAGGGCAAACGGCCCTGTCCGGCTCTCGGAGGACTGATCTGTAGCCAGTGCTGCGGTGAGCATCGTATCGTTCGCGTCTCCTGCCCAACAGATTGCGTCTTCCTTGGCACAGGAAGTGAATACCAGCAACTGCGTTTGAGCGAACAATTCATGCCAGTACGGCGCGAGTTCTACCGCGAACTGGGAGAACTCGGTGGTGAGAAGGCCATCGCGCTCTATAACCTGATTGAAGTCGTGACGTTCAGCTATTTTCACGGACGGCGTGACGGACAAGACGCTGAAGTCGTGGCGGCTATTCAAGCCTTGCGCAGGACCCTCAGCCCTCTCCACATACCGGCGGCACCCATGCCGGTATTCGCTGAGCACCTCAAGAAGGAGTATGACAGTTTCAAGAAGCAGAACCCTCAGCAGATCGCCGACACCTCGATGGCTCCGGAGGTACTCGACCGTGCCATTAAATTCATCTCGGATTTTTCAGGTACCGAGTTCCAATCACAACGATTCCTGAGCGGTCTCATCGGCTACGTCCGCGTGTACCATCCTGAAATCGCCGCCCACCTGACCAAACAGCACGAACCCGGCCATATCGTCCTTCCGGGACAATCCTTGATGCCGTCTTCCGCACCGGAGCCTCATGCGCATACCCATGGACCAGGCTGCGAACATCACCATTAGCTGAACGGAGTTCGAGAGCATGACAGGTGAGAAGGAACGGAAAATTCGAAGATTAAGACGAGTCGATCTGCAGTGTCTCTTAGGATTCTCCTCGGAAGACATTGAAGGGGAAGCACATGTCATGAACATTTCCACCGGGGGATGCCGGGCGGAATCGGAGATTAATGTGGCCGAGGGATTGGAATTTCATGTCCTCATCCGGCTACCTGGACAAACCCCGCCGGTGAAAGTCGAACGTGCCGCCATACGGTGGGTCAACGGCACGATCTTCGGGATGAGCTTCATGTTGTTCCTGCCGTCTGAACGGGCCAAACTGCAGGCCTACCTGGACGGCATCAAATAACCTGAGAATTGCTACTCTACAATCGTGACCGTCATTTCCACCCGCTCGTTCGGGAGATCCTGTTCGTTCCTCGGCAACTGGACAATTTTGTCGGCAACACCAATCCCCCTCGTCACTTCACCGAAAGCAGTATACTTCCGGTCCAGAAACAATGAATCTTCAACGACGATAAAGAATTGCGATCCCGCCGAATCTGGATCACCGGCCCGTGCCATAGAGACGATCCCTCGCTTGTGTGATTTTTCGTTGAACTCCGCTTTGATGTTTATCGGATTCCCCTCATCGTCCTTCGGTCCTCCTTGGCCGTAAATGTCTTTCCTTCTGACGTTCTTTGTATTGGGATCTCCCCCCTGAATCATGAATCCGGGAATTACCCGGTGAAAAATTGTGCCGTTGTAGAACCCGGACTTGGCCAGCCTGATGAAGTTCTCGACATGATTAGGTGCAAGATCGGGAAAGAATTTGATCTCAATATCACCAAACTTGGTTTTAATGATGGCTTTGGGACCGGGGTCCGGGGGCCGAGGCGCCACCTTAACCTCGCTCTTGCTTGCGCAAGATACAATCATGCCTACAAACAGGACGATAACAGCTCCCAGGAGTACCCCTCCTGCTACTCTACTGATTCCCTCCACTATTATCACCAGCCTCTACCCAACCTATTCCACGACAACCACAGTCATCTCAGCACGCTCTACCGGTAGATCCCGTGAATTCCGGGGAAGATTGACGATTTTATCCGCCACTTCCATGCCTTTGACGACTTCGCCGAACACCGTATATTGCCCGTCGAGAAAATTAGAATCTTTCACAACAATAAAAAACTGTGACCCCGCGCTGTTGGGATCGCTGCTTCTGGCCATCGATAGGATCCCGCGCCGGTGCGGAATATCGTTGAACTCGGCTTTGACTCGATGATCTGGTCCCCCCATCCCGTACGTTTCCGGCTTCTTCGGGTCCTTCGTGTTCGGATCTCCGCCTTGAATCATGAAGCCCGGAATCACTCGATGGAAGATCGTCCCGTTATAGAACCCTGACTTGGCTAAGGTAAGAAAATTCTCGACATGCTTGGGTGCTTTGTCCGGGAAAAATCTTAGCTCCATATCGCCGAACTTCGTCTTGATGATGGCTTTCGGACCGGTTGTAGCAACCTGCTCGCCTGCAAACACATTCCCTCCACCGAGCAACCACATCGCATTCAGCATCACACAAAACGCAAAGACAAATAACATGGATCGTTTCGTCATAACTCCCTCCTGCACTAGAGCAATTGTTTGCACACGAGATCTTACCATGCGGACGTGGTCATCAACGTTCTTCACGACCGAGCGCCTCTTTTGCCGCAGCCTGCTCGGCCTCCTTCTTGGTACGCCCAGATCCCCGGCCGACGACGGTGCCCTGTACGGTTAACTCCACGACAAACCGCTTGTCATGGTCCGGCCCGGATTCTCCGACGATCGCATACTGCGGAAGACTTTCAAACTGTTTCTGACACCATTCCTGGAATTGCGTTTTGTAGTCGTCAGCCCCGGGGCGATAGTGTTGTGTTGCGACACGGGAATATTCTGGAGCAAACAGGTTGGCGACGACACGTCGTATTTGGTCCAACCCTCCATCGATATACACCGCAGCAATGACAGCCTCCATCGCATCAGCCAACAGAGAATCCTTGTCGCGGCCTTTTGACCGTTCTTCTCCTCGACCAAGCTTCAAGGAATCTCCCAGCGCAAGCCGCCGTGCGACTTGAGCTAATACTTTCTCGCTGATCAGTCTCGCCTTGAGTTTCGAAAGTGCGCCTTCAGTCGACCTAGGCAAAAGGCTCGTCAGATGCTCACTTACAAGGAGAGACAACACCGCGTCCCCGAGAAACTCCATCCGCTCGTTGTCTGTAAGCGTCGTAACCTTCTGTTCGTTCACGTAAGACTTGTGCGTCAGCGCCTCTTCGAGCAATCGAGGGTTTTGAAACCGGTAAGCCAGGGTTGTTTGCAGCGATTCAAGAGGAGAAACCGAAGTCATGAGGCAGATCCCCCGGCTCTCGACGGGTCACGCCTCAGGCTTCTTGAAGAGGAGGCAGGCATTGACCCCGCCAAATCCGAACGAATTCGAAAGCGCAACGTTGATGGACGCGGGTCTGGCCTTGTGCGGCACATAATCGAGATCACACTCGGGATCGGCATGGTCCAAGTTGATCGTTGGAGGGAGGATACCTCGATGGATGGCCAGAATGCTGAAGACCGCCTCAATTCCGCCGGCGGCTCCAAGTAAATGTCCGGTCATCGATTTCGTCGAACTGACAGGAATGCGGGACGCTCGTTCCCCGAAAACTTTTTTGATAGCTTTCGTTTCGATGACATCCGCCATCGTGGACGTTCCATGGGCATTGATGTACCCGATTTCGTCTTTCCCGATCCGAGCATCGTTGATCGCCAATTCCATACAACGAATCGCGCCTTCACCTTCTTCGGATGGGGCGGTAATGTGATAGGCGTCGCTATTCATCCCATACCCGATCACTTCTGCGTAGATGCGGACGCCGCGCCGGCGCGCATGCTCCAATTCCTCCAGCACCACGACACCCGCGCCTTCGCCCAAGACGAATCCGTCACGATCCTTGTCGAAGGGGCGGCTAGCTTTTGTCGGTTCGTCGTTTCTGAACGAAAGAGCTTTTGAGGCAGCAAATCCCGCGACACCCAGTGTCGTAATCGCGGCTTCCGCACCGCCGGCGATCATCACGTCGGCATCGCCTCGCTGGATCAGCCGGAACGCATCACCTATGCAGTGATTGCCGGTCGCACATGCGGTCACGGCGCAGGAATTGGGCCCCTTTGCCCCTATCCTGATCGCCACTTGGCCCGACGCAAGGTTAATGATGGTCATGGGTATAAAAAAGGGAGAGACGCGACCCGGCCCCTTTTCTTTGAGCACATTGTGGTAGTGCTCGATGGACCCCAGCCCGCCGATGCCTGACCCGATATAGACACCGACTCTGGTGGCCTCTTCGGGCAACACTTTTAATGCCGCATCATCCACCGCCAACTGGGCTGCTCCCACGGCGTAGTGAATGAACGTGTCCATCTTCTTAATTTCTTTTTTCTCGATAAACTGGGTGGGATCAAAATCTTTGACTTCGCCGGCAATCTGGGCATCGTAGCCGGTGGGGTCGAACTTCGTAATCCGGCCGATGCCGGACTCCCCGGCACAGATCGCTTTCCATGTTTTTTCGACACCAGTGCCCAAAGGTGTCACCAACCCGAGTCCGGTGACGACGATGCGTCTATTGGGACGATCGCTCATCAATACACCACACTAAGTCTTAGGCTTTTTCCTTGATATAATCCAAGGCCTTGCCAACCGTGAGGATCTTCTCAGCATCCTCGTCAGGAATTTCAATCCCGAACTCTTCTTCAAGCGCCATCACGAGTTCGACGGTGTCGAGCGAATCGGCGCCAAGGTCTTCGACGAAGCTGGCTTCAGGCGTCACCTCGTCTTCCTCGACCCCGAGTTGCTCCGAGATGATTTTCTTCACCCGTTCATCCACTGTAGCCATAAATGTACGCCCCTCCTTCTGATCTGTGGAAACTTGTGCCGACGGCACCGCGCCGCGGCGATTGACTCATGAATTTCGAATCTCGTTCATCATGACATGAGCATACCGCCGTTCACATGTAATACATGTCCTGTAATATATGCGGCCTCTTCGGAAACAAGAAAGCGAACCGCGTTTGCAATGTCTGCCGGCGTACCCAACCGTCCCAACGGGATTTGTTTCTGCAGCGTCTCTTTGACTTCCACCGAGAGCCCCTGCGTCATCGCCGTATCAATGAAACCAGGAGCAACAGCATTCACGGTCACATTCCGGCTCGCATACTCACGGGCGACGGTCTTACTGAATCCGATAACCGCAGCCTTCGACGCCGCATAGTTCGCCTGGCCGACGTTCCCCATCGCTCCCACGATCGAGGCGATGTTGACGATGCGACCATAGCGCTGTTTGGTCATCGGCTGCAAGACCGCCTTTGTGCAGTTGAACGTCCCGTTCAAATTGACTTGCAGTACCAAATTCCAATCTTCCTCTTTCATCCGCAGCAGCAACCCATCGCGCGTGATCCCGGCATTATTTACCAAGATGTCGATCTTCCCCCACTCCTTGATTACATGCTCCGCCAAGGCTTTTGTATCGTTGGAGTCGGCCACGTTCACCTTCACGTTCAGTGCCTTCCTCCCAAACTTCTCGACTGCCGTCACAGTGTCTTTCGACCGTGTAGGGTCGAGGTCAGCCACCACCACATCCGCACCGGCCTCTGCCAGCTTTTCAGCAATGGCACGCCCGATGCCCTGCGCCGCTCCTGTGACGATGGCTACACGTCCCGCTAATGACATACGCTTTGTTCCCTTCTGATGTGTCCAAACCCCTTATGTTTCGCCTTTCTCCCTTAAAGCATGAAGGGCCGTGTCCAGCGACTTGGGATCGTTCACGTTCAATGTGACTGCATCCGGCACGATCCGCTTGATCAGCCCCGCCAAGACCGAACCAGGACCTACCTCGACAAACGTCTTGACCCCCATCCTGACCATCTCCTTTATCGAATCCTCCCACAGCACGGACGAGGGAAGCTGGCGAACTAATGACGGTTGAATGTCAGCGGCCTTCAGAATCTGCTTCGCTTCAGCATTGTTGACCAACGGGATCTGCAAATCAGACCACCTAACGGCTGCCAGGTCATTTGCCAGCCGGTCCGCCGCCTTTTGCATTAACGGCGTATGGACCGGCACGCTCACCGGCAACGGCACAGCCTTTTTGCAACCCTTGCTCTTTGCAATCTCGATGGCCCGTTCGACAGCAGATTTTTCACCCGCAATGACGACCTGACCTGGGGAATTGAAATTGGCAGCCTGCACAACCCCCGCAATCTGGGCTTCTCGGCAAGCTTCTTTGACAACATCAGCATTAAGCCCCAAGAGAGCCGCTACCATTCCAGTTCCAGGAGCCACGGCCTCGGCCATGTAGCGTCCTCTTTTTTGGACAATACTCACAGCCTCGCGAAAATCCATGCCTCCCGCCGCCACGAGGGCAGAGTACTCCCCGAGACTGTGGCCGGCCACGGCGACCGGCTTGATCCCGGCTGGCTCCAACGCTCGAAGCGCTGCGACGCTGCTCACTAACAGCGCGGGCTGCGTATGTTCCGTCAAATTCAGTTTCTCAGCCGGTCCCTCGAAGCAGAGCACAGCCACGTCGTAGCCAAGCACGGATGAGGCCTCTTCATAGATCTGTTTGAGACGGGGGTTGGCTTCGCACAGCGCCTTTCCCATTCCCACAGACTGCGATCCTTGGCCTGGGAATACAAACCCAATTCCAGAATTCATAAGGGGTTAGATATCTTAGAAATGCCTTGGAAAGTCAACGGGAAAAGTTCTTCGCCTCAATCCCTCAGCGGTTCGTTTGGACTACCACCTGATCAAGGCTGAAGCCCACGTCAATCCGGCACCGAACGCCCCCAGCATCACCAGCGACCCCTCTTTGATACGGCCTTTCCGGACGGCTTCATCGAGCGCAATGGGAATGGAGGCCGCGGAGGTGTTGCCGTAGCGGTCGAGGTTGAGCATGACTTTATCGAGCGGGAGCCCGAGCCGATCAGCCACGGCTTTGAGAATCCGCACATTGGCCTGATGAGGCACATACAGATCGATATCGGCAACGGTCACGTTCCCGGCAGCGAGGGTTTCACGCGCCGCTTCTTCCAACGTACGCACCGC
>NZ_CDLUDY010000134.1:0-4065 GCF_975968855.1 Petrachloros mirabilis | reverse complement strand
CCGGCGCTCGATACCAGGCTGACGGACAAAGGGTCGGATGTCGTGTTCGAGCCGGATGTCACAATAGGAAAATCCTTTTCCAGTGGGTTGGGGACAACGGAATTGAGTATTCGTGGGCAAGGGTTCATTTTTACAGATCAGACGAAGTTCAGCCACGGTACGATCAAACTGCAAGTTGTTCAAGGCTTATCGGATGAAAACCGTATCAGGCTGCGGTACTACTATGCGCCCAATTTGTTCTTGGGAGACAACGAGGACCGGCGTCCGGGCGCTCATGGATTGACAGGCGAGTCGGTCACAAGCCATATCTGGTCGGCGAGGTTTGAACGGAATCTGACGGAAGATGTCGAAGTCCGGCTGCTCAGTCGATACGGAGTGCGAAGGTATAACGAGGCGTTTTCTCATCGCGACACGGATTTCTGGACGGTGGGCCCTCATCTCGATTGGCGGCTCTCTCGTCATGTCAAATTGGGGCTTGCTTACCATTACGAGCGGGGCCTTGCCGATGGCCGAAAACAGGCTCAATTCAGTGACGACGTATCGTACGTCAACCACTTCGCGAGTGTCGATCTTGATGTCGAGGTCATGGAACAGCTATCTATCATTGCGGCAATCCATTATGAACGGAATAACTGGAGCAGCGAAATTGCCGGAGACGAACGAGAGGGCGCACATGAAGACATCGTGCAGGGCGAACTGATCGTAGTCAAACAAGTGGCGGACCACCTTCGTGCGTTCGCAGGCTTCCAACGATCTAGTCGAAAACAGAGCTTCGAGCCGGATATCGTCAAGAACACGAATTTCTTTATTGGACTTGACGGAGTGTTCTAGAGCTTTGGAAGCGTCTGTGGTCGGATGGAAGCAAAGGAGGTTTGATGCGCACTTATACAAACAGTTCTAGGACGATGAGCAATTGCGCGTGGTTGACGTTCATGAGAGCTGCCGTCGGTACTCTGATTAACCAAAGCGGTCAGGATACGTGGGCTCAAGGATCAAAGAGGGGAAAACAGCATCTACCGGTTGGACTACAGAATGTACTCACAGGGAACATCAACGCCATGTATCGCACAACGACTGGATTGTTTTGCTCAATTCTGTTGATGTTGGGAGTCGTAGGGTGTGAAACAATTTCTCCAGAGCAGAAACGGCACTGGAGTGCGTCTTCTATCGCGTCGTTCGATTCAGTAGCCGGCAAGTGGGCCGGGATTATGGTGAGGACTCCGAAAACCAGGGAGGAGGACTGGGTGCGCGTCACCATTGGCAATGATGGCCGGTATGAATTCACGAGCTATCGAACCATCGGGGTGTTCAGCGGGCGCGGCCAATTCACGTTGGCCGAAGGCAAATTGACCGATACGACCGAGCGAGGCACGGCCACTGGGTCTTTGTTGGTATCTGGGGGATCACGCATGCTGCGAATGACCGGGGTCATGAAAGACGGTACTGAGTATACGGCCGAGCTCGAGCCTTCCAGATAAGTTAGTGCTCAAGTGCCTGATTACTTGTTCAGCTTGGTAATCTTAGATCCATTGAGCATGAGCTTCTTCATCAAGCCATTTTGATCGTGAGTGCTATTAACCTGTCCTACGAATGCGGCAAGATTTTCGGTCGTGCCGTGAGAATTGCGTGGACCAGACTTGTCATGTTCTAATGTGAGGGAGCGTTCTTTGAGTCATTCCGATTAAAGGCACTGGAGTGTGTTGGCGCTGTGTTCCTGTGGTATGTGTTCGTAGCGATACTTGTGACGATTCCTCAAGTGGCGAGGGCCGAGGAGTCCGAAGCTCAAACCTTGCCCGATCGATTGATGGTTCGTGGCGGCTATGCCTATGTTTTCGGCGCCGATACGGCATTGTCCATCAACGGTACGTCCGGCATTGGTGCGGCGGTGGACTTCAGCAGAGCGCTCGACGGGCAGCGTGAGGATCATGCCTGGAGGATTGATTCGCTTTACCGGTTTAATTTGAAACATAGTGTCGGATTCAGTTACTACAACGTAATTCGGAAGGGGAATACAGCGCTGACGAATGACATTCCCATTGGCGATACGACCTATAAGGCCGGCTCTCAGATCAAGAGCCAGCTTGATACTGCTTTGTACCGGTTATTTTATAATTATTCCTTCCACCATGACGACAAGGTAGAACTCGGGGCAAGCGTCGGATTGTATCTTGCCGATATCAGAGCCCGCTTTTCTGGAAATTTTAGCTGTACCGGACCCGCCCCATGTACTGGTGATCCTCAGACTTTTTTAGATGAAGACAGCCAATTGACTGCACCGCTCCCCAGTGTTGGTTTCCTAGTGAATTACAACTTTACGCCGCGACTGGTCGTGCAGACCCGCTTCGACTGGTTTTACTTTGAAACCAGTCAGTTTAAAGGAACCATGAACGAGCTGTATGCGAGTTTGGAATATCGACTGTTTAAACATCTTGCGCTGGGTGCGGCCTACGATCGACTGGATGTCAATTTTGAATATGAGGCTGAAAAAACAGACGGATGGATAATACGAAATGATTGGAACATCGTGTACCTCTTCGGTACGTTGTATTTTTAGCGAGCGGCAGCCGTTTGACTCCACGCTTTGCATGGCGAGAGAGAATCTCAATAAGCAAAAAAGTCTCAGCCTAGTGCTTCCCTGATTTACCTCCGTGTTAGCTCGAAGCAGGGGAGAAGTTCACTTCTGGTAATCGCCTCTGCCCAAGATGGTTGACCAGTATTGCAACCTCTTTGCTGCTGCTTTCTGCAGCAGCTTTCTTATGGTCGACTGCCCCTTTTTCCCCCATCTAATACGTTTAATACGGGCAAATTAATACGTTCAAAAACTTGCTTAAGGCTTGTTACTACGCACGATAGATTTCCCCAAGTTGTGAAGCCAACCGCATTGGAATGCATATTGCTACCTTCGCAAAGCGATGTTTGGTGAGGCTTAGTAGGTGTAGCCCGTCTGATCTTATCCATAAAGTTGAATTCTTCTCTAAAAGAGGGAGGTTCATGATGACTAAGAGATTGTCACATTGGGACTGCTTCTCAATGGTGCCTGGTATAGCGAGTGGGGGAGTCCGCGCAGTGGCTTTTCTTTTTCTCGCCCTGGTTTTCTCGGTCGGCTGTGCTCAGACTCGACATGTCAAGAGTGTCGACAAGTCTGGATTCCTAGGGGAAGCACTGTACGAAAAGCTGACTCCGGGTGACCAGTCGATCGGCGAAGCCTCACTTCGATGGGTGGATGACAGCGCCAAAGGTCAGAAGGAGAGCAAACTGATACTGGATCCTGTCGTGCTCTACCGACAACCTCACGATGTGAAGAAGGAAGGCAATCCGAACCAAGATGCACAAGAATTGATCAATTACTTCCACAGCAAGATCTACGAGGCGTTGTCGAAGCATTTTGAGATTGTCAACAAGCCCGGGCCTCAAACATTTCGGGTGCAAATAGCGCTGACTGCCTATGAGGAGCGGTGGGTCGCGTTGGATATGATCTCGACGGCGATTCCTCAAATGCTCCTTGTCTCCGAGTTGAAGGGGCTGGTCACTGACAAGCCGTCGTTTGTTGGACAGGCGCAGGCGGAGGCCAAAGTCTCCGATTCCCTGACCGGGCATGTGGTCGCGGCTGCTATCGACAGGCGTGTCGGTGGAAAGACCTTGGGAAAAGGGATGAGCAGTTGGGCTGATGTGAAACATGCGATGGACTATTGGGCCCTGCAGTTGGCTTATCGGACTTGTGTCGTGGCGGGGAAGACTGGATGTGGAGAGATGCCCAAAGCATAAGGGGAACTTAAAAGGACTGACAGCAAATGGGGAAATGTTCTCCAGAGGGGGTGCCTTTAGAGTCTGAGTGCTGTTTGGCTGGGAAACTTCGGGAGGAGGCGAACCGAAGAGGTCGTTACCGGGTTGCAACTGCCGCCTACTGAAAAACGACCAGGGGGACGTGATGAACTGTAAACAATCCCAAAATAGAATCACTACGACGTCGAGACTTGTCGTGCTTCTCTTCACCGGGTTCATGAGTTTCCTCTGGTATGAGCCTTCTCCCGCGATCGCTGAAAAATCCGCGGCTGCCGCTCAGAT
>NZ_CDLUDY010000133.1:0-9020 GCF_975968855.1 Petrachloros mirabilis | reverse complement strand
GGCCCCCAGCTCCATACAACTCCATCCGCCGGCAACGCCCGTCTGTTCAAGAAGCGCGATCGTCCCCGCGTCAAAGGCTGCTTCGACCAATTTCAAGCGACCAAGTTCAAAATCCTCCGCATTGTTTTCGAAAATGTATTCGTCCATACGGAAGTTCGCCTACGGAACTAGGCCGCTGACCCGATTTCCTTTGGCAAGGTCAACTGCGCGCCAGAGATACCAGGACGCCACCGTACGAAAGGGCTTCCATCGTTTCCCATAATCGAGAACGGCTTTTGGTGTCGGCATCGCGTGTTGCTGAAAAGCAATGCGGAAGCCGTTCCGCACACCGAAGTCGTCAACCGGCAGTACATCGGGACGTCCAAGTTGAAAGATCAAGAGCATCTCGACCGTCCATCGGCCGATGCCGTGGACGGCCGTCAAGCGGCCTATAATTGCTTCGTCATCCAGTTCCCTGATCGCGCGACCGGCAGGGACCGTACCGTCGAGCGTTTTAGCCGCGAGATCGCGAAGGGCCTTGATCTTCGGTCTCGAAAAGCCCGCGGATCGAATCAACGAATCATCCATGGCCAGCAAGTCATCCGGCATCGGGAACCGCTGCCCTGGGAAAAGCCCAATAAAGCGGTGCAGAATGCTCTCAGCCGCTTTGTCATGTAACTGCTGATAGGCAATCGCCCGCGCCAGTGATTCAAACGGCGTGCGTTCGAGCCGCGGCGTCAGCGTGCATGGCCCGATTTCGGCGATCAGCCCGCGCATGACCGGATCGATACGAGAGAGATGCGTGATTGCAGCCTTGTATCGACTCATCCGCTCACCAGAAAACGCTCGATGGACGACCCCATTCTCCTGAGAACACGAAGGTCTTGCAGGCCTCACGCATCCTTGGTTTGAGTTCCCGTTCCCGGAGGTAATCGGGAAGCATTGCGGGATCGCCAGGGTAGCCGACAGCGATGACGGCAACCGGTTCGAAGTCCGATGGGATTGTGAACTCTGTACGGACCTGATCGACATGAAATCCTGCCATCGGATGGGCGCTCAGCCCCATTTCCGTGGCTTGCAGGAGCAGATTCTCCGTCGCCAATCCTACGTCGTGCAGGGCATGGCGATTCATAGTCCCATTGTCAAACGTCAGCTTGGCAACGGACAGAATCAAGACTGGCGCACGCTGGGCCCATTTTAAATTCCCTTCCAGGAGGCAGTTCAAGAGGCGATTGTGCTCGGTCCGTTCTTCCTGTCTCGCCACCAGAAATCGCCACGGCTGCGCGTTATTGCTTGAAGGGGCCCAGCGGGCGGCTTCGAAAAGGCTTCGGAGTTTGTCTGCCTCGACGGTTCGATCTGAAAAGGCCAGAGGACTCCAGCGGCGATTGAGCAATTCGTGAATCGGATGCTCCGCTGGCGCCGGTTTCTCCATCCTTTGTTAACCTTCCTTTTTCTCTCCATTGGTCGCCGTCTCAGGCGACCAGCCACCACCCAATGCCTTGTAGAGTTGAACGACAGACACAAGATGGAGACGGTGGGAACTCGTCATCGCCAACTCCGCCTCGAACAAATTCCGTCTTGCCACCAGCACATCCAAATAGTTGGCGAGGCCGCCCCTGTATCGGAGCTCTGCGAGGCGAAGCGCGGACTGCAATGCCTCGACCTGTTGCTGCTGGGCTTGATTTTGGGCGCGAGCGGTTCGCACCGCGACCAGCGCGTCTTCCACCTCGCGAAATGCCTTCAAGACCGATCCTTCGTACCGAGCCAGCGCCTGCTTGGCCTGCGCCTCTGCCGCTTCTTGTTGGAACCCCAGAAACTGGCTGTTCAGAAGAGGCCCTGTGAAGCCCGCTCCTGCCACACCGTAACTGGCTGGATCGGTGAAAAGGCTCGATAACTGTGGACTCGCCACTCCTAGTAATCCTGTGAGCGAAATTTTAGGAAACCGGTCGGCCTTGGCGGCCCCGATGCGGGCCGTCGCTGCCGCCAGCTCATCCTCGGCTTGCAGCAGATCCGGACGCCGGAGCAACAACTCGGATGGCAAGCCGGGAGGTATGTCAGGGGGAAGGGGCTGCTCAGTGAGCGATTTGCCACGTGGAATCGTAAAGGGCTTTCGGCCCAGCAACACGCTCAATTGATTTTCCGCCTGGACCATTTGGCGTTCGAGCTCCGCTGCTCTCGCTGCCGCATTCGCGCGTTCCGCCTCGAACTGGTCCGCATCCAATTTCGAGGTCATACCCTGGCGCAATCGCGCCTGCGCAATACGGACTGATTCCTCCCACGACTGCAACGTACGTTTGGCGATGTCCAACTGCTGATCGAACTGGAGAAGAGTAAAATAGCTTTCTGCCACTCCGCTCACCAGTTGGAGCACGATTGCTCGTCGATTCTCTTCCTTTCCCAACAGTTCCGCGCGCGCCGCTTCGTTCGACCGGCGAATCCGCCCCCAGACATCGATTTCCCACGCCAAGTTTCCCTGGAGATAGTAGTTGAAGGGGTTCGCAAATCCTGGAAACCGGAACACCGTTTTCCTTCCGAAGGACGGCATGTTTCCTGACGCCGTAATGTCCGGAATAAACTCTGACTTGGCGATCATGGCACGTGCTTGAAATTCCTCCACCGCCGCCGCCGCTTCCTGAAGGTCTTTGTTTTCCTCCAGAGATATTCTGACCAGCTGCTGCAGTTGTTGGTCTTTCAAAAGTTCCCACCAGGGAAGGTTTGCCAGTGAGGGTGCAGTCGATGGGGCGTCGGCCATCCGGAACCGGTCTGACACCTCTGTCGCAGGCCGCTCATAATCCGGACCCATGGCGCAGGCCGGCAGCATCGCCACTAGGAACATGACAGCGAACTTAGGCATGCTGGTACGTCTCGTCAGTTGTTTCGGCGTCCGGGAGGATATCCTGGGGCTCCGCCTCCGGAGGTACCGGTGGCCTGCGTTTGAATCTGCTCACCATGACTACGAATGAGGGAACGAACAGGATCGCCAGGAAGGTGGCGGCGAGCATGCCGCCGAACACTCCGGTCCCGATCGAGTGCCGGCTGGCTGCTCCGGCTCCGCCTGCGATCACCAACGGCGTGACACCGAGAATAAACGCCATCGACGTCATGATGATCGGTCGGAATCGGAGACGGGCGGCTTCGAGTGCAGCATCGGCCGGGCGCATGCCTGCCATGATGCGTTTGTTGGCGAACTCCACGATCAGAATCGCATTCTTGGCCGAGAGACCAATCAAAGTGATCAGTCCGATTTGGAAATAAATGTCATTGGACAGCCCGGTCAACCAGACAGCAGCCATCGCGCCCAGGACCCCGAACGGGACGGCTAGAATCACCGCGAAGGGGACGGTCCAGCTTTCGTATTGGGCGGCCAGAACCAGAAAGACCATCAACAGGCCGAAACCGAAGGCCATGACCGACTGCCACCCCACATGCCGTTCTTGGAACGAAATACCGCTCCAGTCCAGAGAATAGCCCTGTGGTACCAAGACTGTTTGCGCCACACGGTCCAGCGCCTCAAGCGCTTGGCCCGAGCTATAGCCGGGTGCCGCGGCACCGAGGACCAAAGCCGTGTTGTACCCGTTGAAATGTGTCACCGGATCGGGGCCGCTCGAATATTCGGTGCTCACCACGGTATCTAACGGGATCATGCTCGGCCCTTGCGAGCCGAACGCGCGCACGTAAATCTTGGAAATATCACCGGGCTGCGACCGATACTGCGCTTCCGCTTCGGTTTGCACGCGGTACACACGGCCGAACTTCACGAAGTCGTTGATATAGAGATTGCCGAAGTAGGCTTGCAGCGTATCGAAGACTTCCGAGATCGGGACGCCCAACGACTTGGCCCGTTCCCGATCGACGTGCGCATAGAGCCTAGGGGCCGTCACACGGAAACTTGTTCCGATCGCGCCAATCGCCGGATCCTTCTGTGCCGCGGCGATGAATTCCTGTGTGATCCCCGCGAACTTCTTAAAGTCCCCACTGCTCGGGTCCTGAACCTGGAGCGAAAATCCCCCCGTGGCACCGAGCCCGCGGATCGGCGGTGCGTTGAACGCCAGAATCAGCGCTTCGGGTATCTTGGCGAATTCACCGTAGGCTTGGCCGATGATCGCCTTCACATGCTGCGACGGTGTCTGCCTCTCGTCCCAATGACGGAGAGGAAGGAACATGGTCGCGGCATTAGGACCGCGCGTTCCAAAGACGAAGTTCAGGCCTGACAATGCATCCGTCGAATGAATGGCGGAATTCGACAGAAAGGCCCGCTCAATCTTGGTGAGCACCGCATCGGTCCGCTGCTTCGAAGCACCGTCCGGCAACTGTACAACCGTGATGAAATAGCCCTGGTCTTCTTCCGGAAGGAAACTCTTCGGGATGATGGTGGTGAATCCGCCGGCAGCCAGGACGACCAGGCAGAAGAACAACAGCGCCAGCACCGATCGACGCATGACTATGGTTACGGCTGCGAGGTAGCCGTTGCGAGACCCGTCGAACCACCGGTTGAACCAGCCGAAGAAACCCTTCTTCTGACCATGACCTGGCTGCAGGACTATCGCGCAGAGAGCGGGACTCAATGTCAAGGCCACGAAACCGGAAATCACAACCGCAATGGCAATCGTGATCGCGAACTGCTTGTAGAGCTCACCCGTGATCCCACCCAGGAAACCCACCGGCACAAACACGGCGCATAGAACTAGGACGATGGCGATGACCGGCCCTGTGACCTCCGTCATCGCTTTTTTCGCCGCTGTCTTCGGAGACAAACGTCCTTGAGTCATATGACGTTCGACGTTCTCAACGACCACGATCGCGTCATCGACGACGATCCCGATCGCCAACACCATGCCGAATAGAGTCAGCGTATTGATCGAGAAACCCAATGCGGCCATGCCGGCAAACGTCCCGATCAACGACACCGGCACTGCGATGCCGGGAATCAGCGTCGCACGCCAGCTTTGCAGGAACAGGTACACGACCAGGATCACAAGCACCATCGCTTCGCCCAACGTCTTGACGACCTCCTGGATCGACACTTCAATAAACTTCGTGGTGTCGTAGGGGACGTCATACGACACACCTGCGGGGAAGTTCTTAGCCACTTCCGTCATTTCATGAAGGATCCGCTTTTGGGTCTCAAGCGCGTTGGCTCCGGGAGACAAGAAGGTCAGGAGGAACACGTTGGGTTTCCCGTTCCATCTGCCTTCGAGTGCATAGGACTGGGCGCCTAATTCGATCCGTGCGACGTCCTTCAAGCGGATCATGGAGCCGTCGGGCAGGGCACGGACGATCATGTCTTCGAATTCTTTGACTTCAGTCAGGCGGCCTTGAGTGATGATGGGGATCGTCAGCTCTGTACCCTTTGGCGCCGGTTCCCGTCCGATAATTCCGGCAGGGAAATCCCGATTTTGTTCGCGGACGACGTTCGCAATGTCAGACGGTGTCAGGCCTAGTTGCGCCATCCGGATTGGGTCCAGAATCAAGCGCATCGAGTAGCTGCCGCCGCCGAATACTTGAGCGTCGCCAACTCCGGGCAGTCGCTTGAGGTTGTCGATGATGCGCAAGATAGCGTAGTTGGAAAGGTAGACCGTATCGTGCGTGGGGTCACTTGAACTGAGCGCTACCACCGATAGGAGATCCGGTGAAACTTTCTTGATCGAGATGCCCTGCCGGACGACCTCGGGAGGCAGCTGCGGTTCCGCTAGCTTCTGGCGGTTCTGGGTTTGAACTTGAGCAATGTCGATATCCGTCCCTATTTCAAACGTCAACTTTATGGTCAGATGGCCGTCGTTCGTGCTCGTAGAATCGTAGTACAGAAGGTTGTCTATGCCGGGCAACTGGACTTCGATCGGGCGTGCGACAGAATCCGCAATCACCTCGGCGCTTGCGCCAGGATAGTCGGCTTCGATCTGGATCACCGGCGGGGTAATTTGAGGAAACTGGGCGATGGGAAGTTCCTGCAGCGAGACTAACCCGACGACCACAATGATAATGGAAACGACCGAGGCAAAGATCGGTCGATCGATGAAGAATTGAGAGATCACTGGACGGCCTCTCCCTTCGCTCCCACCGCGTCCGGATTCCCATCTTTCGGATGATCGGATAACGGACCAGAACCAGGTTGGCCAGACTCAGGTTCTCCCTCCGGCGAGACGGGCACGGGATTGACGGACAGCCCTGGAGTGACCCGATGCAAGCCGTTCACGATGACACGGTCCCCCGGTTTTAGGCCTTCCTCTATGATCCATTGACTATCATGCCAACTTGCTGCTTGTACGTTGCGGATCTCGACTTTGTTTTCTGACCCGACCAGAAAAACAACCGGACCCGTTGGGCCCTGCTGTACGGCCCGTTGCGGCACGAGGGTCACCCCGGAGTGTTTGTTCCCTTTGATTCGGACCTTGACAAATTGTCCGGGAAGGAGAATCCGTTCCTTATTCGGGAACGAGACGCGGAAATTTCGAGACCCGGTTTCTGATCGTAATCCGACTTCCACCATGTCCACGACGCCCTCGTGCTGGTAGCTCGTGCCGTCCGCAAAGATCAACGTAGCTTTCAGGTCGTAGAGACCTGCTCCCTGGCCGTCCTGTCCTACACGCTCCCGCATCCGCTTGAGAATGAACGACTCGGGAGCACTGGCATAGACGTACATCGGATCGAGCTGGTGAATGACGGTGAGCAGATCGGTCTGAGCTGAGATCAAGCGTCCTTCATAAAAACGGCTCCGTTCGATTCGGCCTGAAATCGGCGCCATGATCATCGTGTTGCTGAGGTCGAACTCTGCCTTGATCAATTCGGCACGCGCTCCCTCAAGCGAGGCCTTCGAGGTCAATTCTTCCGCAACGGCGTCATCCAAATCTTTCTGGCTCACGGCCTGTTCGGCCAGTAACGGTTTCACGCGTGCGAGGTTCTGTTTGGCCTGGATAACGCGAGCGTTGGCTTGCGAGATCTTGGCTTTGGCGCTGGCGACCGCCGCCTGGAACGGTACCGGATCGATTTGATAGAGTGGATCGCCCTTCTTGACGTCGCGGCCCTCCTGATACAAGACCGATTTCAAAAGGCCCGTTACCTGTGCCCGGATTTCGACTGGCCGTGACGCTTCAGTTTGGCCGATGAATTCAGGTTCGTCTGAAACGGTCTGCGTGGCGACCTCCAAGACTTCGACTTGCGGGGCCTGCGGCACCGGAGCCGGGACGGAGCTTTCTTTGCATCCGGTAAGCCCCGGCAGTAACCCTGCCAGGATGAGGCTCGCGGCAAACCAGGCCCCTCCGACCTTTCTGCTGCATCGGCTCATCTCCATTCCGGATGATTTCTGTCGCTTCATAGTCGTGCTTCTTTCTTTAAATCCCACCGCGCATCTTAGTGGGCCAATGACTCGCTTCGCAAGCCGATGGCCATAGCAGCCATTACATAAAAATCCCGAAGCAACCAGGAAGGTACACAGCCGGCCTTCAGAAACCTCATCCCGCATTACGAAGACCGTGCGGATCCCCTATGCGATGACTGGTCTTGGCCTGAACCCGTGATCTCATCCACGATGGATTTGTTGCAACAGCCTGCCGCCAGCAGCTCGGCTCCTTCCTGCCATAATCTAGTCAGGAGCGCTTTACCTTCCCGTTCAATAAACGTGACGCCCGTCAGATCCACGATAAGGGGAGACGCGGCGGAAGCCCGGACTCTTTGCCAGACACTATCAAGTTCCTCCACCCACGGTCCCGTCAGACGGCCTTCCAACCCGATCGTTGTGGCATCATTCGTCGAGTGAATCGTAATCTTCAGCATGTCGCCCCCGTCAGGCCCTTGCGCCAATGGCTGTCGGCGATAGCGCTGCCTGGTGGTCCTGCGCAGTGAGTCCCGTTTGTTCCCGCCAGGCCTTGATCCCGCCGGCTAAGGGCCAGGCGCGCGTGAACCCCTTCTTCTGCAAGAGAAGCGCGCCTTGCGCACTGGCCGTATCTTCCGGGCAGCCGCAATACACCACGAGATCACGATGACGTGGCAGTTCGTGGTGGCGATGGGCCAGCTCATCCAGCGAAATCTGGACAGAGTCAGGAATTCCCGGTTCCGTCTCCACACTGTCGCGCGGCCGTATATCGATCAGAAGGGGAGGCTCCTTCGCCCGCAGTTTTTCCGTCAGTTGTTCGACGGTGATCCGAGGCACCCCGCGCAGCTGCCGACGACGGGAGACCGCCTTGTAGGCCATGAAGCCGGTAAGGGCGCCGAGGGCCGCGAGCGTGGCAATAGGTGTCACTTGCTCTACGTAACCGAGGGCCCGCTCGATTTGACCACTGAACGCATAGCCGATCCCCAAACCGGACCCAGCCCAGATTACCGCCCCAAGCCCGTCGTACAACAAAAATAGTGGGGCGCTCAGTCCCACAATTCCCGCGAGGGGAGGTGCAATCGTGCTCAACCCCGGAACGAACTTCGCCGCCACGAGCGAATGAGGGCCATGCTTACTGAAAAAATCCTCTGTCCGTCGCACGCAGGAATCCGGCTCCAAGGCAATGCGACACAGGAGATCCAGAACTTGACGGCCTCGTCGACGGCCCAGGTCGAACCAGATCCAATCCGCCGCAAGCGCGGCGACGATCGTGACCCCTCCCGCGAGCCACAGATTCAGGTGTCCTGTCCCTGCCAATACTCCCGCTGCAACGAGGACCGGAATCGCCGGAAACGGCAACCCGACCTGCTCGACAAAAACAACAAGGAAGAGCACCAGCGCGCCGTATTGCTGTATGAAGTAAACCGTCTCGTTCATGGCGTCTCGTTTGATAGATCCTTCTCCCAGTCAATGTGCCCGTGGTCGGCAAGGGTTCCTCCACTGCCTCTCATGCCCTCGTTCGAATAACCGAATACACTGGCAAAGGCTATTCCACCGCTCCCTCTTCATTTCATACGCCGAACCTATTGCATAGACATAGCTTTCTCGTTCAACCCTCCAATAAGCCGTTGCAGCGCCGAAACCTCTGCTGCCGTTATTTCGGCATATGCCGACTTTTCAGCACTCCTCGAGGCCTCTGATGATCAGGGGCCATTCCGTTCTGGTAATTCAG
>NZ_CDLUDY010000132.1:0-3207 GCF_975968855.1 Petrachloros mirabilis | reverse complement strand
GGAAGCGTGACGACCTTCTCGGAGTTGACCGATAAAATTCAAGGCAACGCCTCAGCCGGCATTCCATCGATGGATGGGTGGGTCATCCAGCTTGCGACAAACTCCGGTTTGACTGATTTGGGGGCTGAACGCAGCCTCGTCAATCCAACCCTGATTGGCGGAGCTGTCTTTTTCCCGACCTTTACCCCGAACAGAGATGTATGCGTGGCAATCGGCACAAGCAAGATTTACGGCCTCTATTACCTGACCGGAACGGGCTATTCCGATCCGATCTTTGGGGTCGACGCGAGTGGTCAAGCGGTCAGGGCATTAGATGGTGGTCAGGGTGTGGCTTCGTCCGTGGCCATCCAGATCAGTGCGGAACCGACCGGGATGACAGGCTACTTCCAGTCCAGCAACTCGGCCATCAATAAAATGTCACCGAAGCCGCCGGCGGTGCTCTGGAGTCAGTTCATGGCATGGATCAACCAGCGGATTTGATCGGTGAGGCAAATCATGTCTCAGGCTGATGGCAGGGCACGAAGCACGTTATTTCGTGCCCTGCCCTGGTCGGGTCCCGCAACAGGGCTGTTAGCCACTCTGTTGGTTATCTCAGGCTGTTTGTCTGGCGAAGGCAGTGAGACAGCTGGCCCGACTTCCACTGATGCCAACCATCCTCCCGTCATCCGATCCGCAACCATTGTTCCGAGTCCTTTGACGCTCTCTTCAGCTCCCACTGTTCGTGTCGAGGCCCAAGATTTGGATCTCAACACCATCGGCTTCAGGTACCGCTGGCATGTCAATGGGCAAGTCCTCGCCGGGCAAATGAAAGATGCGCTTCCGCCGGAATTGTTGAAGCGGGGGGATAAAGTAGCGGTTGAGGTTATCCCCACTGATGGAACTATTGACGGAGCGCCGTTTATGACTCAACCGGTCGTCGTGGCAAATACGCCTCCAATCGTGTCGCATATTACCGTCGATTTCGACCCTTCGGTTAGTGGGCGGCAGCTGTTGGCCCAAGTTGATGTCAACGATCCGGATCATGATGCTGTCACGCTCACGTACAGATGGCGGAAGAATGATGAAGTGCTCAAGGAGGGGGATTCGAATCACTTGGATTTAGTTGGTATGACGACGAAGGACACCATTCAACTCGATGTCATCGCCGCAGATGGGATATCTGATGAACCCACGCTTGCCACTGAACGGTTCACGTTGTCCAATTCGATGCCGATAATCGTGTCCCGTCCTCCTTCTGCCCCTGACGGCGGCCACTATGCGTATCAGGTTCAAGCGACCGATGCAGACGGCGATCCCATTGCCTACGCGTTGGACGTTGCACCACCAGGCATGACCATCGATTCGAAGACGGGTCAGATCAGATGGAATCCTTTGCCGGAAGCGCAGGGTGTTTTTTCAGTGCGTGTCGTGGCCAAAGATTCGCAGGGAGGGTTCGCCTCGCAAGAATTCGAACTTTCACTAGTGAAGCCGGCAGAACATTCTTAACGGCTCAGGCGGTTCACACCGGAGAAGAAGCTCGTCCCACTCACGAATGTTCAGCCCATGGACCCCGCTCGGTTGGTTTCCTTCGGCCGCTCTGCTAGAATAAGTTCTTGAGTCGAAGGGAAGGAGGCTGCCCTAAGCGTCCGCGTGCGTAAGCTCAAACTACGAGAAGGCACCAATACCGCAGTTCTGTTCGGTCATCACGACCGGCACCTCAAGCTCATCGAAGAAGACCTTGGTGTGCGCTTATCGGCGCGCGGCGAAGAACTCACCCTCGACGGCAATCTCGAAGCCACTCGGTATGCGGAACGCGTCTTGACCGAGTTGGCTGATTTGGCCAATGAAGGGATGCTGATCCAGCCCGACGATGTTTCGCACGCCTTGACGGCCATTCGGCAAAGTCCTGAAATTCCTCTGAAAGAGTTGCTCTCGAATGCGACCACGATCGTCACCAAGAAACGCTTCGTGGCACCGAAAACACCGACGCAGAAAGCGTACATCGAAGCGATCGAGAACTATGACATTGTCATTGGAATCGGCCCTGCCGGAACGGGCAAAACATATCTGGCGATGGCGATGGCGGTGAGCGCCCTCTTGAAGCGGGAAGTGAGCCGCATCATTCTGGCGAGGCCGGCTGTCGAGGCCGGTGAAAAACTCGGGTTCTTGCCAGGCGACATGATTGCGAAGGTGAATCCTTACCTCCGTCCCTTGTACGATGCACTCTTCGATATGATGGATATGGAACGGGCGACACGTGCTATTGAGCGGGGCGATATCGAAATTGCTCCCCTAGCGTTCATGCGTGGGCGTACTCTGAACGATTCGTTCGTAATTTTGGATGAGGCTCAGAACGCGACCGCGGAACAGATGAAAATGTTCCTTACAAGGCTGGGTTTCAATTCGAAGGCGGTCGTGACAGGAGATGTTACACAAATCGATCTGCCTCCTGATCGGGTGTCCGGCTTGATCGAGGTACGCGACATTCTGCGCCAAGTTGAGGGTATCAAGTTTGTGTATTTCGATGAACGCGACGTGGTGCGGCATAAATTGGTGCAAGATATTATTAAAGCCTACGACCAACATCAGCCTCCCGGACAGACCCTTCCGCTTCCTTCTCAAAACGGGCGTCGGAAGCAGCCATCACAAGGCCGGCCGGTACCACCTCATCCTGTATCTTCCAAGAATCCCGGGGGCCAACCGCACTAATGTCCGTCGAGATCCAGGTTCGGGTTCGATCCGCGACGATTCACCTGTCTCGGATTCGACGGCTCGTCCAGAGAGTGCTTGCCGAACTGGGAGAATCGTCGGCAGATGTGGGGATATTGTTCGTAGGCGACGGCCAGATGCGCAGGCTCAATCGGGAATATAGGAGGAAGGACCGGACAACCGACGTTCTCGCCTTTGCACAGCGAGATGCCACAGTGCCTCGTATCAGAAATGCGAGGCCCAAGCCGTTGGGTGACGTGGTGATTTCCCTTCCGAAGGCGATGGCCCAGGCGAGAGAAGATCAGCGATCGTTAGATGAAGAAATTATCGCGTTGCTTGTACACGGAATGCTCCATTTGTGCGGCTACGATCATGAACGGAGCGAGATGGAGGCGCGCCGGATGCTACGGCGGGAAAAGATGGTACGTCGCAAACTGGGGAGTGCCCCTCGTTTGGTGAGAGCCAGGAGCATACGAAAGTAATTTCTCCAGCTTAGAACGGAGGGCAGGTGGTTGCTAT
>NZ_CDLUDY010000131.1:0-4490 GCF_975968855.1 Petrachloros mirabilis | reverse complement strand
CGTGGGACCTACCGACGAATTTGAACTGGAGGCACGGCGATGCGGCTACCGCCGGATCGCCGGCCTCGACGAAGCAGGACGGGGCCCTCTGGCGGGGCCCGTCGTAGCGGCAGCCGTCGTGCTTCCGAGCCGCTGCCGTCTCATCGGATGCGACGATTCCAAGCAGTTGTCAGACTCCGAACGAGAAGCGCTCTATGCCGTGATTGCTGAGCGTGCCGCCGGCATCGGCATCGGGTCGGCAACGGAAGAGGAAATTGACAGACTGAATATTCTTGAAGCCACGCGTCTTGCCATGTATCGAGCGGTGGAGGCCCTTTCACCTCAGCCGGACTGTCTCTTGATCGATGCCGTGAATCTTCCCGGTTGTGGAATCTCTTCTCGTTCAATCATCAAAGGTGATGCACTGTCTCTGTCCATTGCGGCAGCTTCGATTGTCGCGAAGGTGACCAGGGATCGGCTGATGGCGGAGTATCATCGAGTCTTTCCCCACTACAACTTCCTTTCCCACAAGGGTTATGGAACAGAAGAGCATTTGAAGCAACTCGAGGCCTATGGCCCCTGTGCCATTCATCGGCGAACGTTTGCCCCTGTCGCGCGGATGATCGACGCAAGAGCACGGGCGCCAAGATTATCTGTTTGTGACCCCGATCTCCGGCGGACAATAGCGTGACAATCCTTGACCCTAGACGACTCTTTGGGCAAGAAGGAGAGAAGAAGGCTGCTCGGTATTTGCAACAAAAAGGCTATAGGATCGTGGCCAAAAATCTCCGCTCGTCTTTGGGCGAATTGGACCTGGTTGCAGAAGACGGGTCTGTACTGGTGTTCGTCGAAGTGAAGGCCCGTCAAACCGAGAAGTTCGGCGGTGCTATCTATGCCGTTCATAGGCAGAAACAGGAGAAGTTGATTCGTTTGGCCTCGCAGTATCTCGCACGGCATCATCTGACCGGTCGAATGTGTCGCTTTGATGTCGTTTTGGTGCAGGGAACGACGTGCGCTGATTCTCAGGTCGACCACATCAAGAATGCGTTCGAAGTTCCCGGTGACGATCTTCGTTGGTAGGCGGAAATGATTCAATTGATACATGTCTCGAAACAGTATGATCGAAAGCCCGCATTGTCGGACGTCACGCTGGAGATCGGGAAGGGCGAGTTCGTGCTATTGATGGGCCCAAGCGGCGCCGGAAAATCCACGTTGCTGCGAATGTTGATCGGTGCCGAACGACCCGACAGCGGTCAGGTGTTCGTGAACGGAAAGAACGTGACATCGCTGAGACCGTCAGAGATCCCGTTTCTCAGACGGAAGATCGGTTCCGTCTTTCAAGACTTCCGCCTTCTCCAGAAAAAGTCCGTGTTCGATAACGTAGCGTTGCCATTGTTGGTGCAGGGGGTGTCATCCGGTGACATCAGGCGTAAGGTCACGGAGGCCTTACGGGCTGTCGGCATCGAACACAAGCGCGATCAATTCCCTGTTAGCTTGTCGACGGGAGAACAGCAACGGGTATGTATCGCACGGGCAATCGTGAACGGACCTGTCGTGCTTTTGGCGGACGAGCCGACTGGCAACTTGGATCCCGGTCTCACGGCTGAAATCATGGAATTGTTCAAGTTGATCAACGCCCGTGGGACAACGGTTGTCGTGGCAACACATGACCCTTCGGTGATGACTCAAGTAAATCGGCGGGTCGTTACGTTACTGCAGGGTTTCCTCATGCCGGAACAGCGAGTCGGGGTATGAGAACGATCTTCTATCTTTTAAGAGAGGCCTGGGCCAACATCTGGACGAATCGCATGACTACGGCAGTGGCGATTCTTACGACGGCCTTTACGCTCGCCTGCGTGGGAATCTTCCTGTTACTTTATGTGAACTTGCGCGCGGCAGCCGGCTGGCTCCAAGATGATATCAAGATCGTGGTCTACCTCAACGACAATGCTGCCGACACAGCTGTCACAGATGTAGAGAAGCAGTTGCGCAACGATCGCGCCGTTTCGGCTCTGCAGTTTATCTCCAAAGAAAAAGCGATGGGCGAATTTAAAGAGCAGTTCCCGGAAGACGCGCATTTGCTCGAAGGGCTCGGCCAGAATCCCTTGCCCGCCTCTTTCGTCGTGAATCTCGGGCCGCCCTATCAATCACCTGAAGCCATCCAGCGATGGGCGGATCGTGTCGGGCGACTCTCCGGGGTCGCGAAAGTTGACTATAATCAAGACTGGATCGATGCCCTTTCGACTATCATACGATCAATCGAATTGGTTGCGATCGGCATCGGATTAATCCTTTCGGCGGCCGCTGTGACGATCATCGCAAACACCATCAGATTGACCCTGTTTGCCCGGCGCAATGAAATTGTCATCTTACGGTTGATCGGGGCGACCAGAACTTTTATCCGGATTCCGTATTTGCTCGAAGGTGCCGCGCTTGGAGGGATTGGAAGTGCCTTCTCGCTAGCAATGTTGAAAGGATTGTACGAATTATTCAGGCAACAGATGCAGGCGACGGGCAGGCTAAGTGGGTTGGAGGATCTCGTCATATTTTTCCCGCTTTCGATCTGTCTTGTGTTGGTAGCGGTCGGGATAGGGCTAGGGTGCGCGGGAAGTTTTGTGTCGCTCCGGCGGTTCGATGAGGTCAGAGTATGATGTGCCGTATTAAAGTGCTCACAACTGCTCTGCTGTGGACAGCCCTGCCTCTTTCGATAGCGCCGACGGTTCTAGCGGATTCGATCAGTGAGAAGATAAATAAGGAACGGAAAACACTGGAACAGCTCAAGGATCAGATCGAAGAGAAGCGCCGGAAGATGGATGAAGCGGATAAGAAGCGCGAGTCTATCTTGCAGGCGATCCAGAATTTGGATGAACGCCACATGAGGTATCGGCAGACCCATCGGGAAATCAAGAGAAAGCTGCGCAAGAAAGATCAGGAGATTGAGGCGATCAATGCCCAGATTGCTGGTTTGAAAGCTGGCGTGGAGGAGCGCCAGGAAGCGATCTTGGCACGCCTGCGCGTGCAATATATGGAGGGGCGGTTTGGCCATTGGAAATCGCTGCTGGCATCGGACTCGTACGGAGACTTCCAGCGGCGATTGCGCTATCTGTCCGCTGTTTCTGAACGGGACTATCGACTGCTCGAAACGTTTAAAAGCGATATGACCAAGATGCAAGAAGCGGAACGGCAGCGTGAAGAGGCCCGAGCCGGCATCCTGGGGTATAAGCGGACAACGGAAAAGCAATTGCAGGATATCAAGGCGGTTAAAAAAGAAAAGAAAGTCTATCTGACCAAGCTGACCAAGGAGAAGGAATCCTATGATCGAGCCCTGCAGGAATTAGAACGGTCTGCCTCACGCATCGACGGATTACTTCGCGAGTTGGAAAACAGGCGGAAGGCGGCGGCCGCCAAGCCGCTGCCCGGCGCAGTGTCTCCGCGCGGATTCAAGGGAGCACTTCCCTGGCCCGCGGACGGCAGAGTGGTTACGTTTTTTGGGAAGCAGAAGCATCCGACGTTCAATACCTACGTTCAAAGGCGCGGAATCGAAATTCAGACTGCCGAGGGGAGTGAGATCCGTGCAGTGATGCCCGGAACCGTTGTTTATGCGGACTGGTTGAAAGGGTACGGACTCGTTATAATCCTTGATCATGGAAACGGATTCTTCTCGCTCTACGCGCATGCATCCAGGATTCTCGCCGCTGTAGGGGGGCACGTGGAATCCGGCCAATCGATAGGAGAAACGGGTGACACGGGAATGACGGGCGAAAACACCTTATACTTCGAGTTACGGGAAGGGGCGGAACCGGTTGATCCCCTTCAGTGGCTGGCGAAACGATAAGAGTTGGGGAGGCGAAAGGAACACACATGATGGAACAGAACCCGCGGCGGAGATTCTGGATGTTGGGTCCGATAATCGTGGTGGCCTTGGTAGCCGGAGTCTTGATCGGGAAAGGGTGGGAACGGACCGGCCACGCCAGCGAGACCTATGAAGAATTGAGGACGTTCTCGGAGGTCTTGACTCAAGTACAGAAGAACTACGTCGACGAAACGAAGATCAAAGATCTCGTCCAGGGCGCGATTCGAGGGATGCTGGCGACTCTCGATCCTCATTCGGCCTACATGACTCCGGAAATGTACAAGGAGATGCAGGTCGAAACGAAGGGGGAATTCGGCGGAGTCGGGATTCAAATCGGGGTCAAGGACAATCATCTGGCGGTGATTGCTCCTATCGATGGGACACCGGCCCAGCGCGCGGGTATCAAGGCGGGCGACTTCATTACCAAAGTGAATGACGAGCCGACCAAAGACCTCTCGCTCATGGATGCTGTGCAGAAAATGCGTGGTCCGAAGGGAACGAAAGTGACCCTGACGATTCAGCGTGAAGGAGCTCCGGAGCCCCTCCAGTTCACCTTGGTGCGGGATACCATTAAGATTGAAAGCGTGAAATCGAAAGTTCTTGAGAACATCGGATATGTCAAGCTGACCCAATTCCAAGAGGCAACGGGCCGTGATTT
>NZ_CDLUDY010000130.1:0-5813 GCF_975968855.1 Petrachloros mirabilis | reverse complement strand
CGGGAGAGCAGATGGCAATGGGTGCAGCGAAGCCTCCAGATATCGCCGTGCAGTTCAAGGATGTGACGCGAGCCGGCTTGTCGATGAAGGCCGTCGACATTCTGTGTGATGAGGCAAAAACGGGACACCTTCGATTCGAACGCAGCGATGGCATGATGTGCGGCGTTGGGCGATTTTCCAGCGATCACTTGCCGGCGCCAGTCGTACCATTCCCAGACAAGCCGTGGATTCCGTTCAAACGCTTCAGGCGTCGCGAGGTCTTCCGATCGGAAATTACGCCACAAGCCGTCAGCCCCGCGAAAGGTCGGGACGCCGCTGTCCGCGGAGATGCCAGCGCCGGTCAAAATCGTGACTGCGCGGGCTGAGGCCAGCCGCTCGCGGGCTTCCTGAAGTTGCGTGTCATGGTGCATGGCGCGGGTAATAGCCTTACCGGAGTTGCGCAGCCGTTTTGTCAGGCGGTTGGAACTTCTTGTCTCGTCCGAGATAGTCTTCGGGCGTGGCCACGTCTTCATTGAGCCATTCGATCACGGCAACCCAACCGAGGCTCTCCGGATCTTTCGGAAGATAATCCGGTACGACGGCAAGGACATGATATCCGCACTTGAGTTGGAACGACAACGTAGGATCCTTGATTTCTCCGCGAACGACCTTGATGACATATTCCTCCGCGCTCATGCGATCGGCGTAGCGGTGGTAATTCCGCAGGCGACCACCGGCTCGAATGCGGAGCAGCTTCAGCTGCCTGGCCAAGTTCAGCCGCGCATCGTAGATTTTTGTTCCGATACCCTGGCGTTGCCTGGTCGGAGAGACCATGACGTCCGCGCTGTAGAGGGTACGACCCCTTACAGGATCGTGGTTCGTGAACGTCCCGTTATTGGTGAAGTCCCGCCAGTTGGTCTGCATATCGTAGTCGTCCCAGAGGACGATTAGACTGGCGGCCATTCCGACCAGTTTTTCCACTCGCGTATCGATCGCAACGAACTGTCCTTCCGGAAATACGCGAAGCTGCGAAGCCAGCTGTGCTTCGGTATAGGGAGGACCGAAGGGATAAATCTGACGGGAGAGTTCAATGATGTGGGGAAAGTCGCGAGGCTCTGTGTTTCGGATGATGATGCGGGAAGTTGAAGCCGTCATAAGCAGATCACCGGTGTGTCAGGGCTGCATACGATAAGCCGAGGGATAGGCCAAAGTCCAGCCATCTTCGTGGACCTGTTGCTTCGGGCTGAAATCTCCACTACTCTTGGCGCAGCTCCCTGGAAGTGTTAGTCACGATCCTGTTCATTGAGGAAGAAGAGAAGGATGGGAAAGGGATGAAAGAGATTATGGTCGTAGGCGCCGGATCCGTCGGAGGATTCTTCGGTGCCCATTTGGCGAAGAACAACGAACACGTCTCATTTCTCCTTCGCCCCAACACGCTGACGGCGGTCCAGAAGCATGGCCTGACCATCCGGAGTGCTGCCGGCACCTTTACGGTTCGACCGCAAGCCGCGACGGATGCGAGACAGCTACCCCAACCTGATCTGATCATCCTGGCGGTGAAGGCCTACGATTTGGATGAGGTGCTCACTCAGATCGAACCCGTGCTGACCGAGAAAACCGTCCTCCTGACGTTGCAGAACGGAATCGACAACGAAGATCGGATCATTGCCCGATTGAAGCGTGACTGTGTGGTCGGCGGCGTGGCATTCATCTATTCGAAGATTGTCTCACCCGGCGTCATTGATCATTACAAGAAGGGGGCGGTTGCGATCGGGGAATTGATGGGCCATGAGAGTGAACGTGTCCTACAGATTCGGGATCTCTTCAGCGCCGCCGGCATTCCTTGCCAACTGTCCAAAGACATCAGGCGCAGCAAATGGGAAAAAATGTGCTGGAACTGTGTTTTCAATCCGCTTACCGTCCTGATCGACGATAAGGTTTCAAAGGCGCTCGAGCATCCGGAGATGATGGGCGTCATACGACAAATCGTCGGCGAAATCATGGCCGTGTCGGCAACCATGAAGGTCCCGTTGCCGTCGGACATGGCTGATCGCGTCGTGACATGGACGCAGGAGATCCGTGATATCCATACCTCAATGTACGATGACTGGAAAGCAGGACGCAGAACGGAGATCCGCAATCTGAACGGCTATATCGTCGACCAAGGGCGGGCACACGGTATACCAACACCGGTCAATGAGGCGTTGACAGCTATGATCAAGACTATTACTGAGAAAGAAAAGACAGGACCCGGCATCGTACGAATTGATGGTGCCGTGGTGCAGCCGGTATCGCTAGACCGGCCAGCGTTGCAGCAATTGCGTAATGAACATCAGGTTAAGGACGTGAATACCGTCATGCCGAGCATGAAGGGGCGAGCGATCAAGGTGAAGGGACTGCTGGATATCCCGGCGTTGGATGTTCAGGCCGATCACGTGACTTTTCACTCGAGCGACGGCAAGTATGCTGCAACTTTGACGCTTCGTCAGGCCAAGGATTTCGGGCTACTGCTCTATGAGCTCAACGGCGAGCCGTTGCCGGACGGAAAGGGCGGGCCATTCCGCTTAATTACTCCCGGCCTCGGCGACCTTTGTGCCAATGTGAAGGGAGTCGGTCGTATCGAGGTGCGTGTCGGCACAGGCAAGGACACCAGACCATCCGAGCGGCCGCCGGAATGTACGTCTGAGCCATCGCCGAAGTAAAGTCATTGGATGACGTGAATCGCCTTCCACCGTTCCGACCGGTAGCGCCATAGCATCAACGCCATACGTACCGTCCAATCAGCGATCATTGCCAGCCACACATACAGTACTCCCAGGTTAAGCCAGACGCCGACCACGAACGCAATCGGCACGCGAACCGCCCACATGCCGATAGTGGTGGCCCACATGATGAAATGTGTGTCACCGGCTCCGCGCAGTGAACCGGCCAGGACCATCGTAAGAGCCAGCGGAATTTGCAACAGTGCGACGATCTTCAGGAAGATGGTCCCCAGTTCGATGACCCCCTCATCGCTGGTAAAGGCGCGGAGAAGGAAATAGGGAAAGAAGAAAAAAATCAGTCCCATTCCTGACATGATAAAGGCTGCCATCCGGTTGGCCTCCCAGTTCTCAAGCTTAGCCCTCGTATATTTGCCTGCGCCGATGCTCTGACCGACCATCGTGGCGGCGGCGATGGCAAATCCATAACCGGGAAGAAACGAAAAGGACTCAATCGACAGGCCGACCTGATGGGCGGCATAAGAAACCGTTCCATATAGCAGAACGATCTTCGTAAAGATCAGAACGCCGGCTTGTTGGACGACCCGCTCTCCTGAAACCGGCGCTCCAACCTGCCAGATGGACTTGAACAAGTCGAAACGAATCCGGGGAGATAAACATAAGTGACGTCTGCAACGTATCAATAGGTACAGAACACCGGCTGCTTCAGCAATACCGACGGCCACCGCAGCTCCCTTCACCCCCAGAGCAGGAAAGTTCCATCGGCCGTAAATCAACGGATAGGCGATAGCAATATGCAGCACGTTAACCACGATCATGGCGAACATCGGTGTTTTGGTATCGCCGGTGCCTTGCAGGACGGAAGAGAAGACTTGAAGGAGGACCGTGAAGGGAATCACGAGAAAAATCAGTGTCGAGTATGGGAGTGCCAATACGATAACGTCCGGAGCAGCTCCTAGGAGTTGCATGGCATATCGATTGAGTGAGATTCCGAAGGCCATGAGGCCGAGTGAGACGACGATGGAGAGTCCCAGGAAATGGAGAGCTGCCTCACCCGCATCGCGTTTTCGGCGAGCGCCCCACAGCTGGGCGACAATGACGTTGGTTCCGACAGAGAGGCCTGAGACCAACGTAGTGGCGATGAACGCCAGCAGTTGGCCCAATCCGACGGCTGCGATTGGAATGGCACCTAGCCCTCCGACCAGGAAGACCGCGACAATCCCTTCCGTCCGTTGAAGCAGGCTACTGACCGTAACGGGGAGCGCCAGCGTCATTACGGACTTTCTGATGTGAGAGATCCCGTTCGCCATCCGGCCCATCCTAGCAGAACCGTGTTGCGCTCGGCCTGGACAAAGTATGTGAGCTTCGATTAGGGTCTGACTGCCATGACTGATTCTTCCGATCTTTCAACCGCCGACGTGTCCGTACCGCCGCGGCTGTCGAAGTCGAAATTTCTCTCTGGGCTGCAGTGCCACAAACGGCTCTACCTGGAGATATACCAGCCGCAATTGGCGACGCCGCCTGACCTTTCAACGCAAGCCATCTTGGACATGGGCACCGAGGTCGGCGAATTGGCACGGAGGCGATTTCCCGGCGGGTCTCTTGTAACGGCTGGATATCGACAGCGGGAAGCGGCTCTTGCGCAGACGGCCGACCTTCTTCGCGATCCACGCGTCCCCGCGATCTTTGAAGCGGCCTTGCAATACGGGGGCGTCCTGGTCCGGGTCGACATTCTCGAGCGGGTGCAAACGGGGGAGGGAGAACAGCCAACCTGGCGTCTGATCGAAGTGAAATCTTCGACGCGCGTGAAGGACGTACATCTCGACGACTTGGCGATCCAGAGTTATGTCCTGATAGGTGCCGGTCTCAGTCTCGCGGGAACCAGTCTCATGCACATTGATACCGGTTACCAGTATGACGGCGGCGAGATAGACCTGGAACGATTGTTTGCGATCGATGACGTCTCGGACATGGTCGCGACCAGACGGGCTGAAGTAACGGAACGGCTGGCTCTGATGAAGGCGGCATTACTCGAACCAACTCCGCCTGCAATCGAACCGGGGCAGCATTGCCATAGTCCCTACGAATGCCCGTTCTGGGCGCATTGTACCAAGGAGAAACCGGCGCGCTGGATTTATCATTTGCCTGGTGCGAAGCAGACAGTCAGTCGACTGGTTCAACAGGGTGTCGCAACCATCGATGAGATTCCCGACGGCACGGCGCTGTCGCCGGCTCAGCAGCGTGTGAAGGACAATGTCGAGTGGGTTTCAGGCAAGTTGGCTTCGGTGCTCCGGTCCGTTCAGTATCCTGTGCATCACCTCGATTTTGAGACGGTCATGCTCGCCGTCCCTCGTTATCCATCTACGCGGCCGTATCAATCGATCCCCGTGCAATGGTCGAACCATATCGAAGACGAGTCAGGCCAAGTCATCCACCATGAGTTCCTCCACGGTGAGGTCACCGATCCTCGCCGGCAGTGGGCCGAAGCATTGATCGAGTCACTGGGAGTGAAAGGCAGCATCGTGGTGTATTCCGCATATGAGGAAGCGATGATGAGGCAACTCTTCGAGGCCTTCCCAGAATTCGCCTCGGCTTTCCGGTCGATTATCAAGCGCTTGTGGGATCTCCATCCTGTCATCAAGTCGCACTACTACCATCCGGGCTTTCAAGGGTCCTACTCGATCAAGTCGGTGTTGCCCGCGGTGGTGCCGTCGATGGGCTATGACGATTTGGCGATTCGAGAGGGAGGCCATGCTGCCAGCGAATATTACCGAATGGTATTCGCTGAGACCGACTGGGTAGAAAAAGCGGCGATCAGGGACTCACTGTTACGCTATTGCGCCAGGGACACAATGGCGATGGTAGAACTGCGACGGGTGTTGGGGGAGAAGGCAAAGGGGAGGGGATGAACGTCGAAGGGGTTTATCCGCCGGCGATGATGAAGAGAGGCTATGCCTGGTGAGTCGGCGGGTCACACGAAGTGCGGTATGGCGGAGAGGGTGGGTATTCGAAGTCGCGCTAAGGTGCTTCGCACGCGCTCCTACAAGGGGGCCAGCCCCCTTGTAGCAACCCCACGCAGGGGAACATTTCCCCCGCTGCCCCCCTTGTTCGAAT
>NZ_CDLUDY010000129.1:0-3679 GCF_975968855.1 Petrachloros mirabilis | reverse complement strand
GCCAGGAGTCCGGCCATGTCCTTGATGCAGAGCGTGTCGGTGCCGAGGTCCTCCAGCTTTTTGGCCATGTCCACGAAGCGGTCGATATTATGCACCGGGCTGACGGTATAGCTGATCGCAGCTTCTGCATGTTTACCGCAGGCTTTGACTTCTCGGACGGCCCGGTCGAGATTGCGGACATCGTTCAGCGCATCGAAAATCCGAAACACGTCGATGCCGTTGGCTGCCGACCGCTCGATGAATCGTTCGAGGACGTCGTCGGCATAATGCCGGTAGCCCACGAGATTCTGCCCCCGGAGCAGCATTTGCAGCTTCGTGTTCGGCATCGCGGCGCGCAACGCACGCAGCCGTTCCCAGGGGTCTTCCTTGAGAAAACGTAAGCAGGTATCGAATGTGGCGCCGCCCCAGACTTCGAGTGACCAGTACCCGACGGCATCGAGCTTCTGGGCGATCGGGAGCATGTCTTCGGTCCTCATGCGTGTTGCCAACAACGATTGATGGCCGTCGCGCAACGCAACATCCGTAATCAACAAAGCTTTACCCGGAGCGGGCTGAAGCTGGAGGCCTTTTGTATCTTTAGCGGTCCGTCTTGTGCGGATGACGGGGCCGCGGGCCGGCTTCTTGTTCTTGGTCCATTGTGATCGTCGTCGTGCCATACGAATTGCGAGCTCTATAGGTTAAGTGTGCGCCCTTATCCGGGTTTCGAGTCGGTGATTTGTTTAGAGGCCCTCGTAGGCGGCAATGGCGGCGGAGATGGCCAAAACCAAATCTTCCGGCTGATCCACTTCGTCGTAGTTATATAGTTCCGGGTGCGTGTCGAGATAGGAGGTGTCAAACCGTCCGGCCTTGAAGTCCGGTTCTTCCATGATGGCCTTCATGAACGGGATGGTCGTCTTGACACCGCGCAGGACGTATTCCTCCAACGACCGGCGCATTCGGCTGACGGCCTCTTCCCATGTCCTCCCCCGCACAGTCAATTTGGCCAACAGGGCGTCGTAGTAAGGCGGAATGACGTAGTCGCGGTAGGCGGCGCCGTCGATGCGCACCCCGATTCCACCGGGAGACAAGTACGCCGTGACGGTACCAGTGCACGGACAGAAGTTGTTCTTCGGATCTTCCGCGTTAATCCGGCATTGGATCGCATGACCCTGGAATTTTACGTCCTCCTGGGTAATTTCCAGAGGCTTGCCCGATGCGATGATAATCTGGTGGCGCACGATGTCGATGGCCGTAATCTGCTCCGTAATTGTGTGTTCCACTTGGATGCGGGGATTCATCTCAATAAAGTAGAAATTGCCATCCTGATCCAGAAGAAATTCCACCGTTCCGGCGTTGTCATAGTGCACCGCTTTGGCGATGGCGAGGGCGGCTTGGCCCATTTCCTCCCGGAGTTTTTGCGTCAAGATCAGCGAAGGCGCGATCTCGATCAGCTTCTGGTGCCGGCGTTGGACGGAGCAATCCCGCTCCCCTAAATGGATGATATGGCCGAAGCGGTCACCGAGGATCTGGAATTCGATGTGATGCGGCCGTTCGATGTACTTCTCGATGAAAACGCTTCCATCGCCGAAGGAGGACTCCGCTTCACGGGACGCGGCTTCCATGTTCTCTCGCAGTTCCTGGTCGGTCCGGACGACCCGGAGCCCACGCCCACCGCCTCCTGCGCTGGCTTTGATGATGACGGGGTATCCGGTTTGTTTGGTGAAGGCGAGGGCCTCCTTCGTGGTGCTGATTCCGTTCTCTGTTCCCGGCACGATCGGAACACCGGTCTGCTTGGCCAATTCGCGGGCTTTGACCTTGCTCCCCATCAGGGTAATGGCCTGCGGCGAGGGGCCAATAAAGGTTACGCCGGAAGATTGGCAGAGTGCGGCAAATTCCGCGTTCTCGGCGAGGAAGCCATATCCCGGATGAATGGCGTCCGCCCCGATCCGGAGGGCAAGATCCACGATTTGTTGACCGTCGAGGAAACCCTTCACCGGCCCTGGTCCGACGACGTATGCCTCGTCTGCTTTCTTGACGTAAATCCCGGTGGAATCGGCCTCTGAATGGATTGCGGCCGTGGCAATGTCCAATTCGCGGCAGGCGCGGATGATCCGCATGGCGATTTCCCCACGATTAGCCACGAGAATTTTCTTAAACATAGTGCTCAACGATACTCACAATTATGTGCGTCGGTGGACGGATTCCACCCCAAAATGAGCGCGTAAGCTAGCATAGGATAAGGAGTCTTGTCGAGGGAGCGGAGCAGAAATTGGAATGGCGCGAAGGGGTAAAACTGATGATTCGGCGTAGCGGTGAGGCGCGGGAATCGGGTCCCGTGCCTCACCGGTCGTAGGGACTATTTCGCCTTGACCAGGAACCCCTTGGATCGTGCATTGCCGCCGCCGGCGACCACATCGATGAAGGTCATCCCCGCCTTGACGTCGGGGACTGTCGCCTCGATCGTCGTATCGTTGACGAATTTGTAGTCGATCTTGGTTGAGCCGGCTGCGCTGAAGGCGACCCAGTGGAAACACTCCTTGGTTCCGAAGTTTTCGCCCTTGATCGTCACCTTCTGGCCCGGTTTCGCCTCGTCCGGCTCGACTTTCAAGATCTTGGGGCGTTTGCTCCGATCGCAAACAGGGTCCTTCTCGACCTTGCTGGCATCGAAACCCTTAATAGATTCGGTGTCGTAAAGCGTGAAGCCGGCTCCCTCCACCATACCACCCTGGCTCTCCCGTTGTTCGGCCCGGAGGCTCAGGGGGGCGCACAGGATGAGTCCGGCCAGCCCGACCACCATGAAGACTGAAGAATGCCACGTCTGCATAAGATCCTCCTTAGATGAAAGATAGGAGATTATTTCCGTTCAAGTGGCACATAGGTTTCGCTGAGAATCTTTTGGCCGTCCGGAGACAGCGCAAACTGACTGAAGGTCTCGACCAAGGGGCTCCCTTGTGGTTGTGACAAGAAAAGGATAGGCCGCCGCAAGGGGTATCGCCCGTCCTTTACCGTTGGGACTTCCGGCTCAACCTGATCGACCGGCACGAGCCGTACTGCGACTCCATCCGCGACGACCGACAGGCCCTGGCTAAGAGAGATATATGCCACAGCCGATAGCGGTGGCAAGGTCCCGACGACGGTTTTGACGACTTTCTCATCCTTGGCAATGACTTTTGCCCCTTCCGGAATCTTGCCGACAATGCCGAGCTGCCGCTCGAACGCTTCCCGGATGTTCTGATTCTTTGGCCGGTCGATCAGGAGGATTCTCGTTCCCGATCCGCCGAGTTCCGACCACTCTTTTACTTTACCTGAGAAGAGGTCGGCAACCTGCTGCTTTGAGAGCACTTTCGTAAGGTTGGAAAGGTGTACCAGAATTCCGATTCCGTCCCACGCGACCTGCGTGGCTTTCAAGCTGGGCTCTTCCGAGCCGGTCACGGCAATCTGTGCCTCACCGTCTTTTACCAGCTCGATCGGCTTGGATTTGTCGTCCCAAAGTATGTCCACGTAGGCTCGAGGGTTTGCCTTTTCAAACGCCCTGGCCAGCGCCTCGATCGTCGGCAGCTCCGGCCCATTGCCGGCAATCTTCAAGCTTCCTGACACTTCGGCTTTCGTGATCCCAGGAACGAAGGATAAAGCTGACAGGATGATCAGGAAGGCAAGGAAGACACAGATTGAGTTCGTTCGGTGTTTCGGTTGCGGTGAT
>NZ_CDLUDY010000128.1:0-3236 GCF_975968855.1 Petrachloros mirabilis | reverse complement strand
GCCTTGAAATTGCAGTACGGCGGCGTCGGGTATTATCCGCGCGCCAAGTTTATACACCTCGATTGCGGTCCTTTCCGGCACTGGTAACCTCACCCGGGAATACTTCCTCTACCAAGGAGGCCTCTGTGACCACGTTTTTCTCATCGAGTCGATGGGTTGTGTGTGTGATGTTGGCTCTGGTCGTTGTCGCGACCGTTGAAGGAATTGCGGAGAGCGGGACCAAGGAAGGGAATCCCAAGATCGCCGACGGCATGGATGTGTCGCTGGAATATACGTTGAAGCTGGAAGATCAGAGCGTCATCGAGTCCAACGTCGGTCGTGAAGCGATGACCTACCGGCAAGGCGCCCACGAGATCGTGCCGGGTCTCGAACGGGCCTTACTCGGCTTGGCGAAGGGGCAGAAGAAACAAGTCGTAGTGAAGCCTGAAGATGCCTACGGGCCGGTTGATGACAAAGCATTCCAGGAAGTAAAGAAAAGCATGGTTCCTGAAAAGGCGTGGGAAATCGGCGCGCAGTTGGAGGCCAAAAACCCGAACGGGGAATCGATGTATCCCGTCGTTAAAGAGGTCAAGGAAGAGACCGTGATCCTCGACTTCAATCATCCTTTAGCCGGCAAGACCTTGATCTTCGATGTCACCATACTCGACGTCAAGCCGGGCCAAAAGAATCCGTGAAGATGCGCGCTCGCTAAACGAGCGCCTCTCATTCTCTCCCGCGGCGGTCTCCAACAGCTCAGTTACACGTGAGCGCGCAACGGCATGGTCGAGAAAACCGTCGCCCGCCAAAAAATAATCGAACTTGGATTGCTACAACGAACGGAACTCCCCATAATGAGCGTTCGGTTTCGTTCGAAATCATCGGATTGAGATCATAGGAGTCTTAGAAGTCATATGTCTGACGTGTCCCTCGCGCTGATCATCTTCGGTTTAGCCTACCTCATTATCGTGACGGAGCGGATCCACAAAACTATCGTGGCGTTGAGCGGAGCGGCGCTGATGATCACGCTGGGAGTCGTGACGCAGGACGAGGCCTTCTACTCCCACGAATTCGGCGTGGACTACAACGTGGTCTTTCTCCTCATCGGGATGATGGTCATCGTCAACATTGTCCGGGAGACGGGGCTGTTCGAGGTGCTGGCGATATGGGCTGCGCAGCGCGCACGAGCCAGGCCGTTTCGCATGGTCGTCCTGCTCGCCATCCTGACGGCGGGACTCTCCGCAATGTTGGACAACGTGACGACGGTGCTTTTGATGGCTCCGGTCACTCTCGCGATTACGAAACGGCTCGAGCTCAACCCCGTTTCCTTCCTTGTGGTAGAAGCCGTGGCCTCGAATATCGGAGGGACGGCCACGTTGGTCGGCGATCCGCCGAATATCATGATTGCCAGTAAAGCCGAGTTGGGCTATCTCGATTTTCTGATCATGTTGGGACCGGTCGTCATTGTAATTATGGCGGTCTTCATCGGGTCCATCTGGTTCTTTTTTGGGAGGAACATGCAGGTCAAGCCGCATCTTCGTGAAAGCGTCTTGCAGTTGAACGCTCGAGATGCGGTGCAGGACCGTGGGCTGATGCGGCGTTCTGTGTGGTTGCTGGCGTTCGTCAATCTCGCGTTCTGCCTCCACGGGGTGCTGCATCTTGAGCCGGCGACGATCGCACTGCTCGGGGCAAGCGCGTTCATGCTGATCGGTCATGCCAGGAAAAAACAGGATGCGGAAGAACTGTCCTATCTGACCGATGTCGAGTGGAAAACGATCTTCTTTTTCATTGGCCTGTTTATCCTCGTCGGAGGATTGGTGAAGGTGGGCGTTATTCGATTCCTGGCCGATCAGCTGGTCACGCACACGCGCGGGAACCTTGCAGGGTCGACCATCGCCGTCTTGTGGGGCTCGGCCATCCTATCAGCGATCGTCGACAACATTCCCTACGTAGCGGCGATGAATCCCTTGATCGTGGATCTCGCCCGCTCCCTGCATCCCGATGTGACGGACTATGCGACATTGGTGCACCAACCGGATATTCTTCCCCTCTGGTGGGCCCTTGCGCTCGGGGCCTGTCTGGGAGGAAACGGCACGATCATCGGAGCCAGTGCCAACGTCGTCGTCGTCGACATCGCCAGACGATCGGGGTACGTGATCACGTTCTGGCAATTCTTCGCCATCGGATTTCCCGTCATGATCGGCTCGGTCCTCATCGGCACGCTGTACCTCTGGCTGATTTTTCTCCAGTAGGTCAGCTCAGCCGAATTCCTGGCGTACGCACACTTCTCTGCGCGAACCCCGTCGATTCACACCCCTGACTTCGCCAGGCAACAGGACTTGAACTTCTTGCCGCTGCCGCAAGGGCAGGGCGCATTGCGGCCGATCCCTCTGCGGGGCTTGGGTATCGCAGGAAGCAACGCCTCCGTGTCCTGGTGAAACAAGTCCCGCAGCAGTCGGTACAACGCAGGATCCCGATGTTTCAACGAATCGGGCGAGGTGAAGAAATACTCGGCCAGCACCGCGAAGAACTCATGCTCGTTTGTGTAGGCATAATCGCTGAAGCGTGCGCCGTGTTTTGACGGGTGTCCTAATTCACGGCCCACGTAACGCACCCACTGCCGCACTGCCATCCAGGGAACCTCCGGCGGCAACCCGTACTGGCTCGCTTCCTTTTCGATCAGGTGTGCGAATTCATGAATGCCGACGTTTTGCTTGCCCGATTGATGATCGAAACCCAACAGGAAAGCCGGCTTGGAGAGAATCATTACCCCGCTCAGATGTCGTAACCCCGTCATTCCAAGAATGTGTTCATCCCGACCGCCGGTGCTTCGATACGCATCATCGAACGCGTCCGGATAAATCAGCACCTCGCGCAGCCGGTGGTATTCCCAATCGTGGAAGCCGAAGATCGGGATCACCGCACTGGCTGCCACCAGTACCCGGATCGTGTTGTCCACGTCGGTCCGGATACCCGTGATCCGGACCTCGTCGAGGAAAATCTGCACCAGCTGTCGAAAGCGTACTTTCTCGGAGTCGTTCAATGCGACGAAGAAGGCCACATGCGAATGAAGAATCCGCTCCCACGAGTTGGGAAATGGTAGCCGCATGACCGCGGCGCGGCGAAGACACCGACGCCGAAGCAGCCAGTAGATGAGGGGACTCAATGCCAAGAGAATCCACAGAGGAGAGAACAGTGAGCCTAACAACGAAGCGGCCAGTGCTACACCTCCGGCTGCTGCAAAGGCCAGTCGCTGATTC
>NZ_CDLUDY010000127.1:0-3496 GCF_975968855.1 Petrachloros mirabilis | reverse complement strand
GGGGGCAGATGTATCAGGCGTTGATCGACGCGGAGGACGGCTCGCTGGCGTACGGCAAGGCGCCCGGCAACCATCTGTGGCGTGCGTTTTCCCTGGTGTCGGCGTGCGCCGGTGCCTGCTTCTTCGGAACCACGGTGTTGCAGCACGGAGACTTCCTGCTGCGGTCCGACAACGGACTGATCGGGCTCGGTGCCGTCGGGCTCGCGCTCGCCGGATTCGTGGCCTGGGGCTATCGCCAGTTCCGGCACGGTGGCGTGATCGAGGAGGGCAGCGGCCTCGCTCGGGATGCCGCGGAGCCCTCGCTAAGCGAATCGGTACAGCAGTACGTGGAAGAATTCCGGTGACCTTGCGACTGATAGGCCTCGACTGCCCGGCGTGCGGCTCGGCGATGCGCGGTGATCGCAACGACGTACTGTTCTTTTGCCCCCACTGTGGCTCGGGTGCGCTGCTCGAGGATGACGGCCTCCAGACCGTCGAGTCGACCGCGCTGTTGCCGAGTCCTGGCCGCCACTCGAGGGTCTGGAAGCCGGCCTGGATCATCGAGGCCGAGATCACGGTCGACGACAGGATTCGGGCCGACGGCCGCCGGACGCGGGGCCGGAGGGACACACAGACCTTCGTCATGCCGGCCTTTCTCTTGCCGCTCGATGACCTCATCCGACTTGCCCGCGCGCTGTCCGAGGCGGCAGGTAGCGTGGGGGAGGTGCCGCGCGAGCCGATCCGTGGCGGCACCCTGACGCTCGAGGACGCCCTGACGCTGTGCCGCCACATCGTGGTCGGAGACGAGGTGCGCAGGTCGGACATGCTGGCTTCGGTTCAGGTCGAGGTGCAGGAGAAAGAGCACCGCCTGGCCGCGATACCGTTCGAGGAGACGAGAGATGGGCTGCGCTGTGCCGTGACCGGTGTCGCGGTTCGGTCTGTCGACCGCCGCCCGTGATGGTGGCAGGACCAGGCTCACATCGTGGTAGGCTCGAATGGTGTTTCGGGAGTAGCGATCGTGATAGCTGGGACATGGATCAACACCCTGAATAACAGGGATCCGTAGGCCGTGGTCCAACACGTCTGGAGTTCACGGCATCTCCTCGGAAAATACGGCGATTCTCACAAGAATCGCCAATGTCATTCCAAGAAGAATACACGTCAAGTGCGACGTGCGAGAGAAAGAAGTGTGCAACCTATCGGAGAGAAGAATGATGCAGCCAGAGGGCTCATCTAATGGCAGTCCCAGGGAAGAGATTTTCCTTCATCATTCTCTCGTTAATCCTGGTTCTGGCCTGTGTGATCCGCATCAAAGGGATTTGGTTTGGCTACCCCCTCCCGGTACATCCTGATGAACCAAAGTTGGTGGAAACCGCGTTGAACATGATTAAGAGTGGGGATTTCAACCCACACTTTTTCAATTATCCTTCACTGAACATATATCTTCTAGATCTTGTCTATAAAGCCGCAATTCTTGGTTTCGAACATTTTTCACACTTGACGATGGAAAATATTCCGAAAATCTGGTTCTATCTTATCGGAAGAGCATTCACTGTATTCCTTTCAGTGTCCACCATTGTTGTCGTCTACGCAATCGGACGACGACTGTTTTCCTCTTACCATGGATTGATGGCTGCATGTTTTGTTGCTGCGTCTTTCTTACATATAGTAAACTCCTTTACAGTAACGGTTGATTCTTCGGTAGCTCTTTGGATATCTCTTGCGACGTTATCGGCAGTATTGATCTTTACCGAAGGCAAAAGGTATCGGTATTACGTTTTGGCCGGCGCCTGTGTGGGGCTCGCAATCAGCTGCAAGTACATAGCGTTTGTCAGCGTGCTCCCGGTGTTGATTGCACATTTGCGAGTGAGTCGGAACAGGGGTGAAATCCTGGATCGATACATTCTCTCGTCGCTACTTGTGATCCCGATATCCTTCGTTGCAACTACGCCTTATTCTGTGCTCGATTACCACGCGTTCTTTCAGGCGATCGATTACGAAGGTCGCCACTATAGCGTCGGTCATCCCGGGTTTGAAGCCGCCGAGTCACGCTCATTCATGATGTATGTAAGGTATCTGATTGGAACGGGATATGGATACGTGCCGACGCTTTTTGCGGCGATCGGAGGTGTATGTCTCCGCAGGAAAGACGTTTGGAAGGGGGCGCTGCTCTTGGCGACTCCAGTTGTGTTAGTTGTCTTGGTTGGAAGGTTTCGCGTGTTTTTTCCGAGAAACGTTGTGGCGGTTGTTCCGTTTCTCGCGCTTTTCAGTGGCTATTTCTTGGCACTGCTGTATGAGTGGTGGGAGGAGAGGTTTGTGGGCGCTGTGGATGGGCGTAGGATTGTTATTTTCGGATCGGTAGCGCTTTTTGCTGGAATCACCGTGGGCAGCATCATTCCGAATGTCTTGACGAGCCTCGATTATATTCGACAGGTAACTTTGCCGGACACGAGATGGGTTAGTCTTCTGTGGATTCGGGATAATGTTCCTGTTGGGTCAAATATTGGAAGAGAGTTTTACACGCCGCCAGTGGAAGAGTATTCAGAGGATTTTAGGGTGAGCTGCCTGGGGTATTTTGCAGTGGTACGGAAACCCCGTGAGGTTATGAAGCAGGATTTCATGATCCTCAGCAGCGGTGATTACGGACGGTTTCTCGAGGCTGAGGAAATGTACCCGCGTGAAGCTGAGAGTTACCTCGAGTTTTTCAGAGAACACCAACTCGTAAAGGAGTTCTCTGCCGATCGACTGTCGTTGAACGGTCCGAAGATCAGTGTGTACAAGATCAGGAGGACGACGAACGATGGTGAGTGATGCCTGGAGGGGCTGGGACCGGCGGAGGTGAGCCGACGAGAGCGAGTGGGCGCGACGTTTTTCACTGTAATTAAAGGTTTCTTGGTCGTCATTGATCGATAGCGCAGCTGGGGAAGACTTCAGTTGGGGGCGGGAATTGTCGGCCCGAACAAGGGATCCGCTCCCGCGTGGCTGACGTGGCAGGTAGGAAGAGCGGAACGCGGGTCAGTTTCCTGCGAAACCGAGGCGACCGAGAAGTTCCTCAAGGCGCTGATCGTAACGGTTCGGGTCCCATACTGGCCAGACCTTGGTCATGAACAGGTCCGCCGTTCCCCTCTCCGGCCTGGGGTTGCCAGGCCTGCTAACTCGCGGGGGTGAATGGTGGGAGGGCGCGGAGGGGGCCGCGAGTCTGTGATGGGTGGGTGCGGGGAAGACTCTTTGGCAAAGGCCACCTATCGCTGCTGACGGTGAGTTCAGACCCGCCCGCTCAATAGGCCACCCTCGAACCCTGGGCACCCAAGACTGGGCGGGGAAGGTTCAATGACAATGACGATGAGGATGAGGAGCGCGCTCCCGGGGGGTGGGTGAGCTCAAAGCGCAGAGCTCACAGCTCATGGCTCCGGGCGAGTGGGAGCTTACGGCTCATAGCGTATAGCTTATGGCTCCGTCTCCCCGAGAATTTGTGTCGTGTACTCGAGCACGATGTCGCGCCAGGCACCGGTGGCGC
>NZ_CDLUDY010000126.1:0-3613 GCF_975968855.1 Petrachloros mirabilis | reverse complement strand
TCGCAATACCTTGAGGAAGTCAGGGGGCTATGTTACACTCCGCCACTTAGTCAGATTGGCACAGGGACTACCTTAGCGCAGGCTTCGCCTGGGAAAGTGCAGAAACGGAACAAATGGAAATCAAGGTCTTCAATAATAACGTCGAAAAAGCACTCAAGGTTGCCAAGAAAAAACTTGCGGGGGAAGGGCTCTTCAGGGAACTAAAGCGACGCCGGTACTACGAAAAGCCGAGCGTCAGGAAGAAGGCCAAGCAACGGGAGGCGCAACGGCGTCGCCAGAAATGGTTGTCGAAGCGGAAGCCGGAGTAACGGTTAGTCCCTGGGTTTTGAGATCGAGCAACCTACTCGCCCTCTCTTCCTGTCTCATTCAAGCTCATGCGCCAGGACCAGATCCATGCGGCGATCAAGATCGTCAAGCGTGAGATCCGTCAGTGGCAAGAACCCGTCGTGGGTGTCGTTGCCCGCGAGTCCGATCGTGACCCGTTCCGCATCCTCATTTCCTGCCTCCTGAGCCTGAGAACCAAAGACAAGACAACGAGCGAAGCCAGTGCGCGGCTCTTCGCGCTCGCGCACACTCCTGCCGGATTACTCAAACTTCCCCTCAAGAAGATCGAACAGGCCATCTACCCGGTGGGTTTCTACCGCACGAAGGCCAGGTCGATTCACGCGATTTGCAAGCGGCTCTTACACCTCTATGGAGGGGCGGTGCCGGATTCGATCGGCGAACTCGTGACCTTGCCGGGAGTCGGACGAAAGACGGCGAACCTTGTGGTGACAGTTGGATACGGGCTCCCAGGTATTTGCGTGGACATTCATGTGCATCGCATCAGCAACCGGTGGGGCTACGTCAAAACGAAGACGCCGGAACAGACCGAAATAGCCTTGCGCCGCAAGCTCCCTAAGGGGTATTGGATTACTTTCAACGACCTGTTAGTTCCCTATGGACAAAACCTCTGCCAACCGGTCTCACCGCATTGCAGCCGCTGCAAATTAACGGACTATTGCGATCGCGTCGGGGTGAAGAAGTCCCGTTGAACCTGGCAGGTGCTTGGAACGGGAGGCGAAAGATCGGAGATGGTTACTAGCTTCCTGTTGCGCCGCTCGGTCCTAAATGAACAGCTTTGTCTCGGCGGTGGCGGTGAGAGAAATAATGGCAGGCAGGCCCATCACTTCGTCGACCCGTTTTGAAACGACTCCGGCGTCGACGCCCATGTATTCCAGTCCCGCGCTGCAGGCGATAACGCGGAAGCTTCCTACCATCTTGGCCTCCTCGAACATCTCGGAGATCTTCGGCACCTTTTTCTCTTTCAGTAGGCGGGCGACTTCATCGGCGGAAGCGGCATACTCGGGTGGAAAATCGATCTCATCGATCTTGCCTTCGGCCAGCTTTTTGATCGTCCAGAACAGGAGAATCACGATCACTTCTTTGCCCATCGCTGCGGCAGTCAGGCCGAGCGTGGCGACCTGATGCAGTTTGTCGTATGTGGCATTGTGAGCGAAGAGAACAAACTTGGGTTTAGGCTGGCTCATGCTTATGGCTTCGACGCTCGGGTCTTGACGCTGTTCACGTAATCATTGATCGCCCCCTCGACCTCGCTTGGCGCCAACGGCCGGTCGTGGGTCTCGCTCTCATCGACGAGGTACTGATCATGGTCTTTTTCCTGTTTGATGATGACCGTATTCTCCGGGGTTACTTCAATCATCATGAACCACTCCCGGTCTCCCTGGGTAATCACTACTTCCTGCCCCAATCCTCTGTTCGCGATATCGATCTGTAATTCGTCTGCGGCAGCCGAGAGGGGACCGGAGAACATAAAGAGCGAAAATAAGAGGGTGCACGGGAAAAGGGCGGTTCGTGGAGAACGGGAGGACATGGCAAGATTATAGCTGCCCCCGTGAGTCCAGTAAACCCGCAACGGCGCGCCCACGTTGGCTTGAGTGCCCCTAGGTCGCATGTTAGGATGCCTCCCCCATGGATTGGCTTCTCACCACTGTTCAACAGTATGTTTCGACCGATACCTTGGTCACGTTGACGGTACTTTCGCTGGCTTTTTTTATCGGTTCGCTCGTCGCCATTCCTTACATACTGGTGCGTCTTCCCGCGGACTATTTCGACATACGCGTGCCTCGTCCATGGATGAAGGATCATCACCCTTTCCTTCGAGTACTCGGCCATGTCGTGAAGAATGCAATAGGGGCGATCTTCCTGTTTGTCGGTTTCCTCATGTTATTCCTCCCCGGTCAGGGAATACTGACGATGCTCATCGGGATCTCCATGCTCGACTTTCCAGGAAAAAGAAAGATCGAAGCCAAGATCATCGGTCAGAAGACCGTGTTGAACGTGATCAACAACATGCGCGAGAAGTTCGGCAAGCCTCCTCTGATCATCGCGCCGGATGCGTGATAACGATGGCGACCGCTGAATCCAACCGCAAGACCCTCTATCTCATCGACGGCAGTGCCTACATCTACCGGGCCTTCTTTGCGTTACCGGCCCTGATTAATTCCAAAGGCCTTCAAACCAACGCTATCTATGGCTTTACGACCACGCTGATGAAGATCATCCGTGAGCAACAACCGGATTGTTTGGCGGTAGCGTTCGATGAAAAGGGGCCGACGATCCGGCACGAAGCGTTCAAAGAATACAAGGCACAGCGCCCTCCGATGCCTGATGGCATGCAAGCTCAGATTCCGTACATCCACCGCATCGTGGAAGCATTCGGCATTACTGCGGTCAGACAGGCGGGATATGAGGCCGACGATCTGATCGGCACGCTGGCGCGTCAAGCGGAACGGGCCGGCTACGATGTCGTCATCGTCACCGGCGACAAGGACATGTTCCAACTGCTGACCCCACATGTCCGAATCTACGATCCGGTAAAAAACAAATGGTCGGGTGAGGCGGAATGCCGCGAACGATTCGGCGTGGAGCCTGCGCGGGTGGTGGAGGTAATGGGCCTCATGGGAGACAGTACCGACAACATTCCCGGGGTGAAAGGCATAGGCGAAAAAACCGCGACAAAACTGATCGCCCAGTTCGGGACTATCGACGAACTGCTGAGTCGTGTGGTGGAAGTGACGCCGGCGCGTATCAAGACGATGTTGCTCGAGCAGGCGGACAACGCCCGTATGAGCCGGAAACTCGCCACCATTCAGACGGAGAGCCCGGTGGAGTTCCATCCGGAGGATTACCGGATCAGACGTCAACAGGACGAGCAGCTTGCCGACTTGCTGCGCGAACTGGAATTTACGTCGCTGCTAAAAACTTTGCGGCCCTCGGCGAGGTCCGACGAGGAAAATGCTGTTCACCGGACGATTATAGAAGACGAGCCCTCTGCACAGCGATTTGTGTCGACGTTACCGGAAAGCGGCCCGCTCGGCGTTCATTGTTTGCTGGCGGGCGGCATGGGGGTACAAGCCGAGGTCAAGGGGATCGCCTTCTCTAGCGGAGACAAGACCGCCTTCATCCCGCTCGATGTCCAAACCTTCATGCGGCCTATCACCGGATTGTTGCACGATCACGTCCACACCAAAGTCGTCCAGGATTTGAAGGCTACGCTACTGGCGTTTCATCGCATCGGAGTGACCCTTGCCGGTCCCTACGTCGATACGAT
>NZ_CDLUDY010000125.1:0-4365 GCF_975968855.1 Petrachloros mirabilis | reverse complement strand
TTGTTTTCGACTGGTTGCTTGTACCAGGCTCTGGCGCCGACGATGAGGTCATTGAGGCCGTCGCCATCGATGTCGCTGACGACCGGATTGCGTGCCTCATTCTCGAAGAGTATCATCTGCACCCATTCTTCAGCATCCCTCAGTTCTTTCTTGCCGGGATTGAAGTACAAGCAGCTATATCCGCCTTCTTCGAAGTTCACGAAGACGTCCAGATCACCGTCGCCATCCCAGTCGTGGTGGTTGAAGCCGTCCGGGCCATCGTCTTCGGGGTCCGGCTGGATGACGTTGACGCGCCAGCCGCTGGGGCCCGGTTTACCGACACACTGTTTCCAGACGTTTACGCCTTTCTCTCCTTTGGCAAACACCGCTCCAACATAGAACATGCTCGCGATCAAGAACCACAACCCTGTCTTCATCATTAGCGCTTAACCGCATCGCCCAGCGGCGCTTTGTCCGGTCCTCAGTAATCTTTCCCTTTGTCGCTCTCTCTGCACGAACGACGCCAATTCTCGAGGATGTCCTTCATTCTTCTGACGATGTCAGGGTGTTGATCCGCTATATTGGCTTTTTCTCCCGGATCAGTGATCAGGTCATACAATTCGTAGGTCTTGCCCTGGTCCTGACTGTAGATCTTATAGCGATTGTCCGTGAGCGACACTTGTCCTTTCGATTCAAACGCAATGGGCCTTGATCGTTGATCCATTTCCCCCTCTATTAGCGGTAGCAGGCTGATTCCATCATACGGTCGCGTCTTGGCTTCGGGAAGTTGATACCCCAGCGCGTCCAACACGGTAGGGAAATAGTCACTCGTGCTGCAAGGCGTTGCCACAACACGATGTTCCCTGATCATTCTCGGCCAGACAAGTAGGCCGGGCACACGGACGCCGCCTTCATAGAGGCTGCGTTTACGACCCCGGAGACCCTTCGTTCTCCCCGGCGCGGAACTATCGCCCTCCGGTCCATTGTCCGAGCAGAACCACAGCATGGTGTTGTCCTCGATCCCCAGCCTCTTCAGTTCTGCTCGGAGACGGCCCAGCTGTTCGTCCATCGCGGTAATACATCCGTAGTAGTCCTTGTACTCCTTGTAACCATCTGTGTATGGCGGCGCCGATACGACCGGCAGATGAGGGGCGTGGAACCAGATGACCGCCAGGAAGGGCGTCTTGCTCTTTGCCGCTTTCGTGATGAAAGGCAACACCCGATTCATGATCAATTTAGAGTCATCGCCACTGATTTCCTCGGCCGCCACCATTTGTTCCGGACCAGTCCAGTAATGCGTTCCGTACGTCTCGTACGTGTTGCCTTTCCAGTAGGTCGGGACCTTGGCTTCAGTCGAGAAACAGACATCAAATCCGTTCTTCCAAGGTGGTGAGTAGTGGGCGGTATGACCCGGCCGTGCGCGATTCGACTCCTTTATCTTTGTGGTCAGTGTTCCCAAGTGCCATTTCCCAAAATGCCCCGTCATGTATCCTTGTGTCTTGAGAGCTTCGGCGAGAGTGATCTCTTTCTCCCTCATGTGTCCGGCATTGGCAGACGGTATGCCGTAGCGATAAGGATGTCTTCCCGTGAGGCAGCTGCCGCGGGTGGGAGAGCAGACCGGGGCGCCGGAATAGAAGCGCTGGAAACAGATGCCGTCCTTTGCCATCTGGTCGAGGTGTGGAGTCCTGAGTACCGGATGCCCGTTGTAGCCGGTATCGCCCCATCCCTGATCATCCGTCATGCAAAGGATGATATTGGGTTGTTGCGGACCTTTGTCTTTGGCGAACAACGAAGGCCGAAGCATTGCGCTCGCGGCAAGCATCGCACCGGCGGCAAGCATCGCACTCCCGGCCAGAAACTCTCTTTTACTGGTCATTTATATGCATTCTCCTTGTGACTGAACGACATCCATCAGGGGCGCGGTTTACCGCGTCACCCGCAGGCTCTCGTTCCTTCTCACCATTGGCAACTAGAAGCGATACCGATTAGCCCTTTCATAGGGCCTTAGCGCCTCAACTTCCTTCGTGGCGCGCTCACGGTATGACTGAACAAAACTCTCAAGCGCCTCTTTCTGCTTGCGCTTGTCGAAGGCGTTCAATGCGCCATCCTTCACCCGCACCATCCATGCCCGCAATTGTGCGCGTAGGGATTCAATCTCCTCGTTTTGTGCGGCTGTCGGAGTCCTATCGCTTCCCAGTAAGTTAACAAGGCAGTTGGGATCAGCCCGAAGGTCGTAAAATTCCTCGACCGTTCGAAACATCAGATACCGGATGCGCTTCGCCATCGCGCTGTCGGTTTTTGCAGCCTCTTGCATGGCTGCAAACGCGCCCCCGCCCAATCGCTTGAAGCGGCGCTCACCGTTGGACCACGGGTTGAAGACATAAGCAGATTGTCTAGTCAACACCGACCGCATGGGCAGTGCGTCCCCTCCATGTATATGGTAGAACTGGGCGTAAACACTGTCACGATTCGACTGAGTTTCCCCACGCAAAAGCGGGACGAACGACCTCCCATCTGATGCTTTTGCCGGAGGAAGCCCAAGCGCATCCAGAATGGTAGGCTGCAGATCGACCGCCGAAACCATGTGCGTATGGTCAATTGCTCCATTCTTGATGTGCCCTGGCCACCGGATGATGAACGGTGAACGGACGCTGTCGACATAGCAATTGAACTTTGCCGCGGGGAAATCCATACCGTTATCAGAGAGGAAAATCACGATCGTATCATCCTGGAATCCAGCTTGGGCCAATTCCTCAAGCACAGCTCCGACCATGTCGTCCAGCCGTCGTGCAGATGTGCAATAGGCGGCCAGGTCCAGGCGGACGCCCGGCAGATCAGGCAGGAAATCTGGTACTTTGACCTCCTCCGGACGGAAAGTGCGAGACGCCTCAGCGCGTTCATCATGCTGACGGGTCGCTTTTCCGCCGCCGAAAGGACGATGCGGATCGTGGGAGTTTGCCATCAGGAAGAAAGGCTGTTTCGAGGTCTTTGCCATTGCAAAGAAGTCTTTGGCGAAGCGTCGGTAAACGGCCGGGTCACGCCCCCAACGGTCCTCGTCTCCGGTCCCCTGCCAGCGGTACGTAACCGACCAGCGAAACAACTCTTGTTGCCGGAGGGGCTTGCCGACAATTCCGCAAAGATATCCGGCTTGGTTCAGTATGCTCGGCAACGTCGGCGTGCCGGGCCGAATGCGCTGGAATCCTTCTGCACCATTGGTAGGAGGGAACAGTCCCGTGAGGATGACGCTTCGCGACGGCGTGCAGATGGAAACGTTGACATACGCATGCCTGAACCTCATGCCTTCCGCGGCCAGCCGGTCGAGGTTCGGCGTAATGTCGGGTGCCGCCCCACCAAAGCACCCCGGGGTATCCCAGTTCAGGTCGTCCGCGACAATCATTAGAACGTTGGAGAGCTTCTTGGGTGCGATTTGTTGAGCGCTCAAACTGTTGCAGAAGGCCGAGCAGCACAACGCGGCATTTATAACTGTCAGGAAATGTCGTTTACTATGGCCTTTGCTTTGCATGTGTGTTCTTTGAGCCGAATGGAAAAGATCACCGATGCGCGCCGGAAGTAAAGCGCCGATGCGCAACACCTCGATGCGCAACACCATCCCCAAGTCATAGCCAGCCATCGACTGCTCAGGCGGGGCACTCCGTCGGTGCATCGGCTGGTTGGGAAACGCATTCAGTCATTTTCGCTCCCTGCACTCGAGTCATCCACGCGCAAAACATTGCAGAGCCGCATCTCCGGATTCCGGAAGTATTCATCATCAAAACCTGTGAAGGTGACGAACTGCACCGCGCCGACCGGCTTTCCGTGCGCTCCAAGCACAAGGCCCTTGTGCCCGGTCCTGCTGCCATCCTTGTCGATCAAGATCACCACATGCCCGTGCCATCTCTTGGAATGGTCGCGATACCCGTAAACGAGGAGATCCCCCGCCTCGGCATTTTCAAACGCAATGGATTGAAGGCCATTTGATCGTTTCAATCTGGACAAGGCCATCGTGCTGACAAAGCGATCGTAAGGCCTGCCGATGGCGCGAAACAGTTGCCAGGTAAAGTTCGAACAATCGATTCCCTTCTCCAGCTGCGTACCTCCCCATTTGTAGGGAGCCCCGATGGTCGGCTTTGCTGCCTCAAGCAAGCGACGTAGTGTCTCATTTCCTCTGGCAGCTTTCTTGATCAACAAATCCGTTGCCGCCACCACTCTTATCAGCCCCGCCTCGACGTCCGCCCAGCCAGTACGAGCCGGGGGCACAGCGGCCTCCGACCCGCCAAGAAAAACCAGCAACCCAATTGCAAAAATGTCCAAAGCTTTCATGGCTACTCGCAGCGCGGAGCTGACCGATGACGAGGAGTGCGCCTGCGGTGCTCGACGTGGAACGTG
>NZ_CDLUDY010000124.1:0-2960 GCF_975968855.1 Petrachloros mirabilis | reverse complement strand
CATGACTATGGACCAGCGCGACACCGTCGCTGCCGAATGGTCAAAGAACGTCCGCGTCGAAGAGACGCCGGCACAGACAACCCCAAAGCCGTAGTAGAACCGTACACTTAGAAGCCATACCGTTCGGGATGTGCCAAGATCATATCCACGGACCATTCAGGTTTCTCAACAGCAACCTGCTGCAATAACTCCAGCATCTTGTCGCGATCTTTCTTGTAGACCGCATCGTCGAACGCATCAAATAGGCCTGCCGCAAAAAGTCGTTCGTTGACCGTCATACCGCCATACATCGAGCCAGGATTTTGCGAATCCCTGTCCATCGTCATTCGGCACTCCGTCACAATCGCCGTTCAGAGCAGTTTCACCTCGTTGAGGGACATGCTAAGCCTGCTTGTTGCCACGGTTTAGCGACAGTTTTTCCAGAACCTTGATATCTCCGCGTAGGATTTCCCCGCAGTACTTCTTCATGAGATCGGCCAAGTAAGCCAGGAAGCGTTGATCATCAGTGAGATCGGCCGCGCCAGAATAAGAGTCGAATCCGGGGAACGGCCCCTTCTTGTAGTAACGAACGACCTCGGCCAGGCTGAATAGGTGTGACACGTAGGGCCGCAGAATATCGGTATCGGCCTTCACACCGAACAACACGTCGGTCTCTCCTTTGCTTGACCATATCTCCACGTAAAGTGAAAGCGCGTCATAACGAACAGGATCATCTTCCGACGTCACAATGAATCCGAATTCGTTAATCAGAAAATCAAAATGCCTCCTGGCTGACTTGCCAAATTCATTCATGGGCGCTGTCGCTTCCGAAACATAACAAGCCACCCGCCCGCGAAGATTCAGCCACCGAGGGGAGGGAACACTCTCGCCCCCCATTCCCTACGGCATAGTGTTTTTCCAATTCTCACAGTGCGCGCTTGCCGCGAGCACATACAAATGGCGGGCCACCCACCTTTCACCACCCCCTAAGGTCACGGGCTGAATGCTTCCCCCATCCGCCCGTCGAACGAGCACCGTCCTTAATTTCAAAATACGATCAATCCCGCGTGCCGCGTTCCGGGAGCGCAGAGAGCGGCAGGCCGCTACCCCATCACAGCCGACCCATGATGATGAATCATCAACCACTCGTCCCCGATCCGCTCAAATAGATTTGTGGCGAGTACACGTGCTTCCTGCGGCTCTTCCGACTGCTGGCTCGTGATGTTTTCAACACAGATCACCCACGCTATATCTCCGGCCACCTGCACCATAACCTCGGTGAGTTCAAATTTCATCGAGAACGTATTATTGAAGATCAGCACCCACGAATCGCGAACGTTGGGCCAGTCGGAACGAATCGACCACCCCGGATGAATACACGTCACATACTCAAGATGAGCCCACACTTCATCCATCTTGGCGATATCGAGCGATTGGAACGCTTCGTAAAACCGATGATTAGCCTTGGTCACTTCCTCAATTCGTTGTTCGATCACACGCACCCCCATTTCTGAGTGGGCTATCATACTGGAATCCTGTACCGGAGCGCGAGAGAGAATGAGGCAGCTAGGCTCGTGTCAGCCTGGACGTTTGCAGATGTACTATCCAGACGCCCGTGAGAATAAGAGTGATTCCAAGAAACTCAACGGCCCCCACGGACTCTCTGAGAATCAACGCGGAGAGTGCGACCGCAGCAACCGGTGTGAGGTTTCCCAGCACTGAAGCGCGCGAAGGGCCTATGCCTTTTACACCAAAGAGCCAAGCCTGTTGCGCAATGGCCGTAGCGAAGACAATCAGGTAGACCAGCGCCATCCAATCGGCAACGGCTACCGACGAGAGTCCCGCATCCTGCATTTTTCTGTCGGTCCACAGCAACGGAATTTGAAGGATGGTAGCAACACAGAGCGTCGTCCAGTTAACCGTCAACGGAGACAGTCGTTCCATGATCGACCGGCTTCCGATGCTGTAGAGAGCCCAACTGGCGACTCCTAGAAATACCAGTCCACCGCCAAGCACCGGCTGTTCCCCTGCCGCTTGAAAACCGGCGACTGACACCAAACCCACACCCAGAAACGACAGCAGGCTTCCGGCCAACACGGAGCGCAGCGGAACATCTTGAATTAAAAGAGAAGACAGTAATGCGGTGACGACAGGTGAGGATCCGATGATGACGCCGGCCACAGCACCGCTGACATACTTGAGACCGATCAGGATGAGCAAATGGTTTCCCAATACGCCGAGGCCGAGAAGGCAGAGGGTCCTGAGATCAGCCGTTGTGATCGTTGCCAAGGATCCCTCCTGCCAAAACCAGGTGACCAACAGGACGGTAAGACCACCGATATCTCGTAGAACCGAGGCTTCAACAGGGGAGAACGCACCTAAAGCGAGTTTCTGCGCGACGATCGAGCCACCCCACAGCACCGCAGCGCCGATGACAGCCCCGTGGGCGAGACCGGATGAGGGAGGAGCCATGAAACGTGGATACAATTGTTGCTTCCATACGTCAAGCCATTTCCAAAGCCCCTATAAGCTTTGTCCGGTTTGTGCCGCGCTCTACGCTTTATCTTTTTGAACAGAAAAGATCCTATTTCAGAACGAAGTACCCGGCATCAAACCGAGCGCCCACCGACATTAGCCTCAGTTTTTCTTTCGTTGCACCATCAGCAATCCATCCCGAATAGTAACAAGTACGCACGTTACATCACCATCAGAAGAAACCACGCGATTCAATTCCTGAATCGTGGCTGTCTTCTCATCCGGTGGCACCTGCTTGAGCACATCACCGTTCCACAGCACATTGTCTATGAGAATCACTCCTTCCGGGGCCATTAATTCTTTGGCACGGCGGTAATAGTTCACATAGTTGGCCTTGTCGGCATCGATGAAAATCACGTCAAACGGACCGCTGAGCCGACGCATTGTTTCGAGCGCAGGTCCCATGTGGATTGTAATCTTCTTGCCGTGAGGAGATCGCGCAAAAT
>NZ_CDLUDY010000123.1:0-2778 GCF_975968855.1 Petrachloros mirabilis | reverse complement strand
GTGCCCGAGCCGATAGAACGCAGCACCTACGTACTGTTTTCCAGTGCAGCACTCTTGGTGTTGTTCCACAACTGGCAACCGATGGGCGGCATCGTGTGGGACGTACAAGCCGAAGGAGGTCGGATTGCTCTCTATGGATTGTTCGGGCTGGGTTGGTCGATTGTGCTCGTGGCGACGTTTCTGATCAATCACTTCGATCTGTTCGGTCTGCGCCAGGTTTGGCTGTATCTGATCGGCCGGCCGTATTCGAAGTTAGTCTTCATGACGCCTGGCTTCTATCGATTCGTACGTCATCCCTTGTACCTGGGTTTTTTGATTGGCTTCTGGGCGACGCCGACTATGACCGTCGCGCATCTTGTCTTTGCGCTCACGACCACGGCGTACATCCTGATTGCGATTCAACTCGAGGAAGGGGATCTGGTCCGAGCGCTCGGAAATACCTACGCCGAGTACCGACGTCAGGTTCCAATGCTGATCCCGAGAGTGGGACGAACGGCTGCGGGCAAGCACAACCTGAGCGAGGTGGTTCGCACGGCGAGTTGACCCATAAAGATCGGGCAGCGCGGAAGACCGCGTTGCCCGACGCTCCCTTCAGGGAGATGATTGAAATGAAAGGAGGACGAACATGAGCTTGGCAACGATCAGATTACACAGAGAAGCGGTCGGTAGTGGAAGATTTTGGCGCTCTGCAGGCATGGCCGGGGTTGCGTTCTTTTTTCTCAAAGGGTTATTCTGGTTGCTGCTTCCGCTCGCATGGTACGTGACGAAGTAAAACACCTCGAACCGCTGCGCCGCTGCTGAGTCATTACGGCTGGCAAGCCCGACACTCGATGAAACTCATACAGTTAATTGTCTTGCGGCGGAAATCTCGTCGGCATCAAGTGAGCGGCCGCAGTTCCAATAGATGCAGGCGATGCTTCTGGACGGAACAATAAGAAAGGAGGAAGGACATGTTTTCGGAAAACGATGGCACGGGAAAAGCGGAATTCCAGTGCGCCGAAGGGCTCTCCCGGCGTGGTTTTTTGCTGAAAGGAGGTTCCACATTGGCCCTTCTTGCCATGATGGATGCGTCGCTCTTTTCTCGGTTAGCCGGTGCAGATCAAGGAGAGCAGGTTATCCCATTTTTGGACAAGGCTCCCGCTGCGCCCGAGGATGCGGTCAAGGCTTTTGGAGAGTTGAATAGGCTTGATTGGCAGAAGTTGACCGACTGGATCACTCCCAACGAGCAGTTCTTCTGTGTGAGTCATTACAACCGACCGGTTATCAAGCCGGAAGACTACAAACTTGAAATCACCGGGCTTGTCAGCCATCCGAAGACCTATGCGCTTGCCGAGTTGAAACAGCGGCCGCGACAGGAAGTGATGTTTACGATCGAGTGTGCCGGCAATCACGGATTCGACTGGTTCACAGGAGGAATCGGAACGGCAAAGTGGGTGGGGACTCCGCTCGCGCCTCTGTTGAAGGAAGCCGGTCTCAAACCCGAAGGCATCGAGGTCGTCTTTTTCGGAAAGGATGCGGGAGAGGAGGAAGTTCGGAATGTGAAAATGCGCCAGCAGTTCAGCCGAAGTCTGTCAGTTCCTGATGCGATGAACCCTGAAGTTCTGGTGTGTTATGAAATGAACGGCCAACCTCTCCCGCATGAGCATGGATTCCCCGTTCGTCTGATCGTTCCTGGATGGTATGGTGTAGCCAATGTCAAGTGGCTGTCACGTATCGAAGTGATGGAGACGCGCTGGGCCGGCAGATTCATGGCCAAAGATTATGTGACGATTCGTGAAGAGTCCCGGGGTGGCAGTGAAACGGTTTGGACACAGAAGGTCGTAGGACGGGCACGAATCAAGTCGATTGCAGCAAGGGTCGTTTCACAGGACGGCCGTTACCGGATTGAAGGGGCTGCCTGGGGCGGACAGATCGAACGAGTTGAAGTCCGCATGGACGATGGACCATGGGTTCCGGCTACGATCACACATGGTCAGAATGAAAAGTTCGCGTGGAAATTCTGGAAGCTGGACTGGAGCGATGCCAGGCCCGGCGAGCACACGATTACGTCTCGTGCGATTGATAGGAATGGAAATATCCAGCCTCCCATGGACGATCCCTTTCTTGCCAGCAAACGTACCTATTGGGAGAGCAACGGACAGATCACACGTCGAATCAAAATAGTCTAAGCGAGAGCAGAGACGCGCGGTGACAGGGAGCTCAAATTGAACTCCCCGTCCGGGGTCTCAAGTGGCCTTCGATACCTCGTTTGAGCAGGCGCTTTCAAATCCGTTGTACGCACTGACGGCAAAATAGTAGATCGTGCCCTCAACAAGATTATTTATCGTGACACTGGGCGACGAGGGACTGGTCAATGAAGTGACAGGATAAAACGTGCTCTGTTCGTATGAGCAGGATCCAGTCAGATTCGGCGACTGAGTTCCGTAATGCACGAAGTACCCGGTTACGCCTGGGTCCGTGTTTGGATTCCACGTTAATGAGACAGTACTTGGTGAAGTTGACGGTGTAGATGATGACAGCGTGGGAGCTGAAACAGTGAGGGCGACTGGAATCGATTGCGGTGTGTTGGTCGCGCCGGTTCCAGTGACGGTGATGGTGGCCGAATAAGTCCCTGCGGCGAGGCTTGTAATGTTCACCGTGGCGGTGAACGAAGATGGCGCAGTACCTGAGACGGGTGAGAGTGACAGCCAGGCTGCTGTTGTGCTCACGCTCCATTCCAGGATGCCGGCTCCATCATTGGAAATGTTCACGGTTTGTGCCATCGGGTTGCTTCCACTC
>NZ_CDLUDY010000122.1:0-9200 GCF_975968855.1 Petrachloros mirabilis | reverse complement strand
ATAGGTCTCAAACGTCTTGGCAATTTCGGCTCTAGCACGGTTTTCCGCCGTATCCCATGCCAAAGGCTCGTTCCTGATCCCGGTAACAGAGCCAACACCGTAGAAGGCTTTGTTGTCCTTGTCGTTGAACGCTCCAGATCCTTGCTTCACCCACTTCGGAGGACCGCCGCAAGCTGCGAGTCCTACCAACAACGCCAAGGCCAACCCGCCCAATGCGACATTCGGAACATATCCTCGTCCTTGCCGCTGATGCATGGGACTTCCTCCTTGATAGGGGAGACTATCGTTTTCCTGGTGAATGAGACAGGTGATTCAACTGTTCGAGAAATCAAACGAAATCATGCTAACATGCACCCCAAGTTCAGTCAACGAAACAGACGGCGGTTGGTTGAGGAAACAACGTGCAAGGAGGAACCCGTGGCAGACGTACAAATCGATGATGGGATCATCAAGATTGCAAACCTTGATATTCAAGACCCGAAGGCCGCTGCCGTGCTGGCAGAATATCCACAAGCCCGCTGGGCAGAAATTACCAGACGCGCATTGAAAATCGGATTGGGCTATTTAAAGGGAGGGGGAAAAGACTAGGGCGACGCCGATGGTCCTTGCGAACCTGACGAGGCGCGAGACTGCCCGACGACCTCTGCAGCTCGGCGATGGGTACCCCCCAGTTCGAGATACCGCTCGAAAGCTTCCACGGCTTTCTTCTGATCCTTCAACCGGTCGGCATACAGCTCCCCGAGAGAGAAATAGACATCCACGTAGTTCGGATTGACTTTCAGAGAGTCACGCAGCGCTTGTTCTGCGTCAGCATAGCGGCCGAGCTTCTCATACACGAGACCGAGGGTGTAGGCCGAGTCAGGATTCTCGGGTGCATACTGCACGGCAGCTTTTCCTGCCGCCAAAGCCTCGTTCAAGTCCGGAATAATCTCCAATCTGAGATAACTCTTGAGCACATAGGCATCGCCGAAGGCCGGATTGTATTCCAATGCCTTGTCTAGTCGCTCCAACGCCTCCGTTGAATTCTTTCCGGTCTGCAGCAACACGAAGGCCTTCTCGTAATGCATCTTGGCTGCCTCTCGACGCTCCTCGGGAGTTTTCGGTTCTCCTCCAAGCCGGAAAGCCGCCTGTTTTCCCTCAATCAGAATAGTATCGCCACCTCCCTCCAACATGGCAAACTGCGGATGTTGCTCTCCCTTGGTCTGTTCCCGCAGATGTTTCGCAACATACTGGCTCACCTCGGAAGCCATCAACCAACCGTTCTTGTCCAGATCGGCTTCACCAGCCAATGCCTTCACCAGACTCTGGACGAACAGGCTGCGATTCCCGTTGCGGCTCAACGATTCACCTTTGTCGCCAGCCGTCAGCACCTGTACAGCGCGCTTCTCGGTGTCGTCTTCTGGCTCCATTCTTCCTTCCAGGGACAGGGATTGAGCCGAGCTGACTTCCCAACCTCGTACAGCTGTATCGAGCAGAAGAAACGTATGCTTCGCGGCATTTCGACGGCTGAACTCTTTCAGATGTTCAAACGTCAGGGCCTTCGAAGTATTCCCGAGTTGGGAATCCCATGGCACCAAGTAACCCACTTCCTTCCCGGAGGAATCCTGCGTAACACCGGCGTGTCCGGCAAAGTAAATAATCAGCCGATCTTGCCGGCCAACTTTTCGAGGGAGAAAATCATTTAGGGTCTGTTCAAGCCTCCGAGAACTGGCATCCTTATCGTATAGCTCGATGACATGCTCGAACCCCAGTTTTCGAAGGGCTTCAGCCACCGCCTTCCCATCCTCGATAACGCCGGGAATCTTTGGAGCCAGCAGGTAGTTTTCAATCCCGATAACGACCGCCCAGGATTTGTAATAGAGCCCCTCGGGCATTCCGATTTGAGCCCTTCCGATACCAAATCCGGCGATCAGAATGTAGGAAACCGCTGCAAGAAAGACTGCTGAGATTCGAAACAGGCAATGAGAAGCAATCATAGGCGATGGATCGGCATCAAATGAATCAGTGATCTGAGCCTACTCTGCCCTCTGCGCGACTGTCAAGAAACCATAATCACATGCTGAAGAAATTGCATCATCGCTGATAGCATTGTATGGTTGCGAAGTCTCATCGGCATCACGATAATAGTGCCCATCAGCTCAGAACAACTGGTCACATTCCGGATCCACAAGGAGTCAGGCCTCTATGTCATCAGAAAATATCGAAACACTGCTGAAAGAAAGCCGGATCTATCACCCGACCGCTAAAACGAAATCCGCCGCCTACATTAAGGACTACGAGACTGAATACAAGAAATCCATTGCGGACCCCGAAGCCTTCTGGAGCAAGATGGCGAATGAATTGGAGTGGTTCTCCCCTTGGAGCAATGTTCTCGACTGGAACTACCCCTGGGCCAAATGGTTCGTCGGTGCCACCTGCAACATTTCCTACAATTGCCTTGATCGGCATATAGCTTCCTGGCGAAAGAATAAGGTGGCAATCGTCTGGGTCGGCGAGGACGATCAAGAACGCATTTATACATATGGCCAGCTCTATCGGCAGGTCAATCAATGTGCGAATGCGCTCAAAACTCTCGGTCTCAAGCAGGGCGATCGCGTCACCATCTACCTTCCAAAGATCCCGGAACAAGTCATCGCGATGTTGGCCTGTGCTCGCCTTGGCATCATCCACAGCGTCGTTTATTCCGGCTTCAGCGCGCCAGCCTTGGCCAGCCGCGTCAATGATGCCGAGGCAAGACTCGTCATCACCGCCGATGTCGGTTACGACCGGGCCAAAGTCATCCAGCTGAAACCCATAGTCGACCAAGCCTTGAAGAGCTGTCCCACGGTTGAACATGTCGTGGTGGTCCAACGCCAACAGTCCAGTCAACCTCTAGCTGCCCCAAAAGAAATCGATTGGAACGACTGGATCAAGGGCGAGAAATCCTCCTGTGAGGCGGAGAAACTTGATGCGGAAACTCCGTTGTACATCCTCTACACATCAGGAACGACCGGCAAGCCTAAGGGCGTCGTCCATGTACACGGTGGATACATGGTGGGCACCTACACGACGACGAAATATGTGTTCGACATGAAGGACGACGACGTCTACTTCTGCGTCGCAGACCCCGGTTGGGTTACGGGACATAGTTACATTGTCTACGGTCCCCTTTTGAACGGCGCCACAGTCCTCATGGCGGAAGGAAAGCCGGACTATCCGAACCCGGGCCGTTGGTGGGACTTGATCGAACGATACGGAGTGACAATTTTTTACACAACGCCGACAGCGATCAGATTACTCATGCGCCATGGAGAGGACTGGCCGAAGAAATACGACCTTTCGACCTTACGCATCCTCGGGAGCGTTGGCGAACCGATCAACCCGGAAGCCTGGGAATGGTTCCATAGCGCGGCTGGCGGCGATAAACCAATCATGGACACCTGGTGGCAGACCGAAACCGGCTCGATCCTCATTACGCCGTTGCCGACAGTTCCGTTGAAGCCTGGGTCAGCAACCAGGCCATTCCTGGGTATTGAAGCCGATGTTGTGGATCGGCAAGGCCGAAGCCTGCCTGCCAATCAAGGAGGCTTTGCCGTTATCAAAAAACCTTGGCCCTCGATGATGCGAACTATTTATAAAGACCCGGAGCGTTACAAGACCTATTGGCACACAATCCCGAACTGTTATACCGCCGGCGATGTTTGCCACAAGGACGAAGACGGCTACATGTGGTTCATGGGCCGCGCCGACGACGTGATCAAAGTCGCCGGCAACAGACTGGGTACAGCCGAAGTGGAAAGCGCCCTGGTTAGCCACCATGCGGTAGCTGAAGCCGCCGTCATCGGCAAGCCGCATAAGACCGTGGGTGAAACGATTAAGGCCTTTATCATTTTGAAGCAGGGCGAGAAGGAGAGCCCGGAACTGATCCAGTCGATCAAGGATCAGGTCCAGCACGAGCTGGGCAAGATCGGCGTGCCATCGGAAATCGATATTGTGACGTCGTTGCCGAAGACCCGTTCAGGCAAGATCATGCGGCGAGTGTTGAAGGCGAAAGAACTGGGACAGGATCCGGGGGATATATCGACGATCGAGGAGTAGCCTGACCGGAGCGGCGACCAGCACCACCCGCCGCCTTAACGGCCCGCTCAGACTCGGCAACGGTCTGTACAATTCGGCTCTGATGCCCGCTCATCTACCGCAGGCCACTCAATCGAGAGGAGAAGAGGAATCGTGCAGCGTGGAGCCAGGAAACCCGGCGAACCAATTTATCAGAGGCGTCACATGGTCGCGCTCGCGCTGGCTATCGGGCTACCGGTCGTCGCGTTGCAACTTTATAAGATCTATGTCGGCCCCGTCAGCTTCGGGGCCCAGCTAGTATTCGGAGTGCTCGTTTCTGTCGTCGCGGGAATCGTCCTCTACTTCATATACCGCTCTTCGGCGCAGAATCAGTCTTAATAATTTAGGAGGTATCTACAACCAGGGAATTCCTAAATCAAACCCCGTTTCTGCAAATACTCCTTGTCGACTATCGGTGTAGATTTAGGGAGCTGGCTCCGCTCTTGAAGCAGTCGTTCGACATACTTCCCGATGATGTCTGATTCAAGGTTGACGGTGTCGTTAATTTGCTTGAGGCCCAGCGTCGTCACCTTCGCCGTATGTGGAATGATCGCAACGGAAAACGAACGATCTCCAATCTCATTGATCGTCAGGCTGATCCCGTCGACCGTAATTGACCCCTTCGCGACGCAGTAACGTAGAATCTCCGGCGGCGCTTCGATCGAAAAAAAGATCGCATTGCCTTCCTGACGACGAGTGCGGATCGTCCCAACCCCATCCACATGGCCGGCAACCAGATGGCCGCCGATCCGCTCGTTCAGCTTCATCGCCCGCTCAAGATTGACCGGCGACCCGGCAGCAAGGCTCCCAAGTGTCGTCACTGAAAGGGTCTCCGGCGAAATTTCGACCGCGAAGTCCCCCTCTCCCTTCGCAACGACCGTCAGACATGTTCCATTCACGCTGACACTGTCCCCGAGCTTAAGATCGCCCATTACGGTGGAAGCGAGGATCGTCATTCTCGTTCCGGCGAGAGTCTTCTCGATCGTCGTCACGGCTCCCATCTCTTCCACGATCCCGCAAAACATCAGTCTTTCCTCAGAATGATCTGCTTGACCACGTAGATGAACACGGCGATGAGCACAACGACGCCGATAGCAGCCACCACCCCGATGATCGTGTCTCCCGTGGAAAATTCGCGCATGAGGTCACCATTATAAACCGATTTGGCTATGACTTTCTCATCGAGAGCCAGAAGAACGCCGCCGCAGTCAGCTGCATGCTAGCAATAATGGAAAAGGCCCATCCATAGCTCATGTTGGCAATGAAGAGCCCGGCCAGCAGCGGTCCGCTGGCATGGCCGATATCTCCTATCGTGCCCTGCATCCCCATACCAGCCCCAAGTGTTTTGAACTCCGAACTATCCGCCACAAAGGCCGAGGAGGAAGAGGACACAACCGCCTCTCCAAACCCAAAACCAGCTGAAAGCATGAGCAACACAGGAAAAATCGAGACATGGGGGATCGAGACAAAGGTGGCCGCACAGATTATCAGCCCGAGCACAATCAACGGCTTTCGTCCAACCCGATCGGACACTCGACCCATGATCGGTTTAGAGAGGAACGACGTGAGGGACTGGACGGTAAAAAGTAGCCCCACCTCACCTGGGTTCAGCCCGACTGAGATCCCGTAGAGAGGCAGGAATGCCATCAAAGCGCCGTTAGCGATCATCTTGGCTGCATCGGTTGAACTCGTGATGAGGACTTTCTTGTTCTTTGCCACAACGATAAATCCTTTCCACATCTCGGCGAGCACCGGTGTGAAACCTTTACCTTGCACCCGGGGTGGGGGTTCGTCCAAGCGCAGGCTATAGAACATCGCGATGGCGACACAGCCGAAGATGCCTGCGGTGACGAATGCTGAAGAAAAACCGGCGGCGTATGCTAAATACCCACCGATGAAAGGCCCAAGAAGCGAGCCGGATTGCGTGCAGGCCGTGTATGTCCCTAATGCAGCACCTCGCCGCTCTCGATAGAGTTCGGCTACCGTGGCCAGAGCGCTCGGCGCAAAAATCGCCGTCGCCAGCCCGTGGACCATCCGAAGTGTCGTCAGGAGGTTCAGATCACTCACGAAAAGATATATAAATGGGGGCAGCCCGAATGCCACGACGCCGATTCGCAAGAGCATCCGGCGGCCGTAAAGGTCGGATAACGCTCCCGAGGGAAGCTTGAGAAAAACTCCCGTCAAGGTGGAGACCGATACGATGAGGCCTATTCGCTCCGGTCCCGCACCGAGAGATTCCGCAAAGAGCGCCAAAACCGGCATCCGCACCATGTTGTAACTGATAAAGCAGAAGACGCCTATCGTACAGAGCAGCGTGAAGCTTCTTGTGGTCGTCATGGCGCCGGTGTCTTGGGTTGGCTGCCGGATGGCTGCGCCTGCTGAAACCCGACGGCTTCCTTCAAGAAGGCCAGATCCGATTCCGGCAACGGCGGGGGAACTGTTGTGACCTCAGAGATGAAGCGATCAGGGTTTCGTCGCATCTCCAAACCCAATCGATTAACCGTCTCGACGCCTTTTATCATTTTGCGAGCGACCATGCCACCGATCAGCGGACGCACCAGAGAGGCAAGCCCGGAGAGGATACGATTGTTCAGTTTCGTATAGGCCACGATCGTACTATCCATTACTTCCATGCCGTTCTCATTTTTCACGGAAGTTATTCGAAGGAACACCACGGCTTTGCCACTCATATTTGGAATCACTCGATTTTGATGGCTGCCCTCTATGTAATAGATGCGCGAGGTTCTATCCTGATACACAAGTTCAACGATTCCTTCTGTGCCCTCCCCATCCGTCACCCAATTCCGGCCGGGACCTCTTGGTTCAGCCTTGTACAGACCAATCGCCAGGCGGTTGATCAAAGCCGTGGCCAGGTGCGGCCGATCCAGGAGATACAAATAAACGGACTCAGTCGTAGCGGTCCTGAGCGGTCCGACTTTATTAGCCGTCGTGTAGTTTTCAATGACGGGTTGAAGGCGGCAGGCCCAATCGTGATCGACTCGTTCGACTGGAAATGTCACTCCTGCATGCTGGGGGGCCAAACGACAGGACTGCCCAAGGACAAGATCAGAGCGCCCCACGAGGCAAATCAGAGTCACAATCGCCACGGCTGGCCTGTAGGCCCTGCTCGATAACACCTTTCTCAGGTTCATGAAGCCTGCGGTGGAACCGTGATCGTGAGATGGATGGAGAATAGATGACGCGGGTCCTGTCTGAGCCTGGCTTGACGCAGCAATGTCTCTACTGATGCATTCACATTGCCTTCAAATGATACAACTCCGTTCGTTACCACGATCAGCGGTTTGGACGGATCAATCAGCCGGTCGTTCAAGAAGAGGCTGTACCGCCGCACTCGTTCCGCTTGCACTTCAATACGATTCGCTCCTGAAACGACTGCTTCGAGCTTGGCATATTCGTGTCGCTTAATGCGTTCATCGCGCTTCGACAGCAGATCATCGGCAAAAGCGGCAATGGGATCGGTCGCGTCGAGCCGAACCCAATTGAAGGGCTGAAAATGACTGGCTTCACGGATGAGTGTCAGCTTGGTTGGGAAGGGGTCGCGGCGATGTTGAGTCAGCCAGGCAACGAGATCAGGCAGCTCTTCTCTGGGGAAATAATGCCCCCCAGCCATCGGGTGTTCCCGTTGATGTTCTCGATAAATGTACGAATAGCCGAGTTGCGTCAATTCGCGCACGATCCTCCGGCTCAATTCAACCGGCATCACCTGATCCTTCGCTCCATGAATAATGTAAATTGGCGTATTGCCGAGATTTGCAAGAAAGGGCATGAGCACGTCGTCCAATCCGCTCGCCATCGGCGCGATACCGGCAAAGAGCGGCGCATGATGCATACCGATCAGCCAGGCCCCAATCCCGCCGTTTGACATCCCGGTCAGGAAAATTCGATCGGGATCAACATGATACCGGCGCTGGACCTCCTGAATCGTCGCCACAACAAGATCTTCCGCGCCCCTGGTAAACCATGCTCCTGAGGGGTATGTCGGACAAGCCAGCAGGTACTCCGCTCCAAGGCGCGCTTGCCATCGTTCCAAATAGGCATCACCGGTGAACCCGGCCCCATGAAGACAGACAACGAGCCCGTAGCCCTTCGACAGTTGATATGTCAGTGGAATAGATAGTGCCAGTTGGTATGACCTGCCGCGTACAGTGATTCGTTCGTCAGGGAGGACCCCAACCGGCTGCGGCCCATATGGCCTTTCGGTTTCGATTATCCGTGATACCTGATCCACAGTTGCATCAGGATGTGCCTCAATTTCATGGAGTAGACGATCAGCTTCTTCACTGTCTTTTGAATCGAGGTACTCGAAAATCTTTGGAACGAGCCCGTTACCGGAATTCGCCTCTGCTGCATAAGCGGCAGCGGGATGGCAGACAAGTGCCCAGACCAAAAAAGCCGTAAAAGGCATCCCTCGGCTCATACATCACCTTCTACCACGATGTCGCCTCCTACGATCCGCGTTTCGAACTGCTTGAGCTTCAACATCTCGGCCAGCCGAAGAGGGCTCCTGCCACCGATCAGGCCCTTTGCATTCGTGCCGCCCAATAATGCCGGCGCGATATAGAGGCGAACGTGTTGTATGAGCTTGGCCTTCAACAGCGCTGCATTGATCTCACTCCCTCCCTCGACGAGCAGGCTAGTTACTTCTCGCCGGCCAAGTTCGTCGATCAAAGCCGCGAGTGAGACTTGTCCTGCGACTGAGGGGAGACGAACGACGTCTATCCCCTTGTGTTTCAATCTTCGCACACGGGCCTCAGAAGCCGCCTTCGTTGTCGCCACCAGCGTCTTGGCCACATTTTGTTGCCTGAAAATCCGTGCAGTCAACGGTGCTCTCATTGTGCTATCGACCACGATGCGCAAAGGCTGCCTCGACGCAGCCTTTTTCAAGTGCCTGCCCGTTCTCGCCGTGAGTGAGGGATCGTCGGCAATCACCGTTCCCACACCAATGAGGATTGCATCCGCATCCGCACGAAGCTGATGGACTTCATGACGAGATTGCTTACTGGTAATCCAGCGAGAATCCCCTGATGCCGTAGCAATCTGCCCATCCAGCGTCATACCGGCCTTGAGGATCACGTATGGACGTT
>NZ_CDLUDY010000121.1:0-5822 GCF_975968855.1 Petrachloros mirabilis | reverse complement strand
GGTATGAGATGTTTCCCCGTTCATCCAGCGGCAAGCCAGGAGGCCATGGAACCTTTAAGGACCTGGAAGCGCGGCTACCCTACGTCGCTTCGATGGGATTCGATGTGCTGTACTTGCCTCCGATCCATCCGATCGGGAAATCGTACCGGAAGGGAAAAAACAACGACCCTGCCGGCAAAGCCGATGATCCGGGAAGTCCTTGGGCCATCGGGTCACATGAAGGAGGGCACAAGGCGATCCATCCGGACCTGGGCACGTTACAAGATTTTCGTCGGTTGATCTCGCAGGCACGCAACCACGGCATTGAGATCGCCCTGGATATCGCGTTCCAGTGTTCGCCGGACCATCCCTACGTCAAGGAACATCGTGAATGGTTTCGGATCAGGCCAGACGGGACTGTACAATATGCAGAGAACCCGCCGAAGAAGTATCAGGATATCTTCCCCTTGGAGTTCGAAACCGAGCGGTGGAAAGAACTCTGGGATGAATTGAAGAGCGTCTTCGACTACTGGATTACTCAGGGGGTGAAGGTCTTTCGGGTAGATAACCCTCATACGAAATCCTTTCAATTTTGGGAATGGGTCATCGGAGAGATCCGTCGACAACACCCCGACGTGATCTTTCTCTCGGAAGCCTTCACCAGGCCGAAGCTCATGTACCGTCTGGCGAAGCTGGGGTTTACGCAGTCCTATAACTACTTCCCGTGGCGGAATACGAAGCTGGAGTTGACGCAGTACTTTACAGAACTGACGCAGACGGATGTGCGGGAATTTTTCCGCCCTAACCTCTGGCCGAATACCCCGGATATTCTCACCGAACATCTCCAGCACGGCGGGAGGCCGGCCTTTATGGCTCGGCTGGTACTGGCAGGCACTTTAGGTGCCAGCTATGGAATCTATGGGCCGGCATTCGAGCTGGGCGAACATCGTCCTCTGAAACAGGGAAGTGAGGAGTATCTGGACTCGGAGAAATATGAGATCCGGCAATGGGACCTCGATCGGCCGGATAGCCTCCGGGAATTCATCGGTTGTGTGAACAGTATCCGCCGGGAGAATCCTGCACTACAGAGTGACGGACGACTCCGGTTTCACAACGTCGACAACGACCAATTACTCTGTTACAGCAAGAGCACGCCGGACTGGTCCAACGTCATCGTGGTCGTGGTCAATCTCAGTCCTCACCATACCCATTCAGGATGGGTGGAGTTGGATCTCCTTGAGTTGGGATTGGAAGCCGACCGTCCCTTTCAAGTACAAGACCTGCTCACGAACGCCTATTACTTGTGGCAGGGACCAAGAAACTATATCGAAGTCAACCCGCATTCGGCACCGGCTCATATTTTCCGCATTCGCCGCCGGCTTCGAACGGAACAGGACTTCGACTATTACTTGTAAAGCCTGATGTAACACCGGAATACGGGGGATGTTGATCACAAAAAACAAATGGAAACAGTTCTTCGAGGGAGAATCTGCCGATGCGCTGATGAAGTCATTGCCCGCCGTTCTGCAACGAAAGCGCTGGTTTGGAGGCAAGAGCCGTCAGATCAAGGCGACGCGCATTGCCGAAAGAATCCCACTCTCCTGCAACGAGATTGAAGCAATGTTTCTGCTCGTCCTCGTCGTCTACACTGATGAGACGACAGAAACGTATCAACTGCCCGTTCTGGCGGCGTTCGGAGATGACGCCGCGCACATTCAAAGTTCGTCTCCTGAATCCGTTCTCGGCACCATCGAAAGACAAGAAGGCATTCCACAAAGTGGAATCCTTTACGATGCCGCTTGGAATCGCGAGTTCTCGCTCTCGCTTCTTCGTGCGATCGGTCAGGGTACTCGTGCGACGGGAACCGCGGGCGCATTAACAGCTTCGTCGACGAATGCCTACAAGGAACTGGTCCGGGACGGGACCACGATGAATCCGACAGTGTTGAAAGGTGAGCAGAGCAATACCTCCATCGCTTTCAGCGCGCACGTTATTCTGAAACTTTATCGGCGTTTGGAAGAGGGGATGAACCCGGACCTGGAAATCGGACGTGTGCTGACCAGTAAGCGTTTTCCGTACGTTCCGCCGATTGCCGGAGCTCTAGAGTATCGGCGTACTTCCGGCGAGCCGATCACGTTGGCATTGTTGCAGCAATTCGTTCGCAACGACGGGGATGCCTGGAGGCATAGCCTTGATGCCGTGGACCGATACATGCTGAGGGTCGTGGGAGCTCCGTACGGTGACGAGCAACCGCCCCAAACAGTGCTGTCGCTCCTTGACCTGGCACGTGACGAGTACCATCCTGCCGCACGAGAGTTGATCGGGCTTTATTTGGAGTCCGCCGAACGCTTAGGACAACGTACAGCCGAGCTTCATCTGGCTTTGAGCCAGGTCGAGAACGATCCGGCGTTCGCCCCCGAGCCGCTGCTCGAAACATACCGAAAATCCCGCTACGATCGGATGACGCTGAGCGCATCCGACACCTTCGCACTGCTGAGGCAACGAGCCTCGTCACTCTCAACAACCGGACAAGCCAAAGCCCAGCGTGTCTTTGATCTGAAGGCGGTGCTCGATCGAATCTATGGGGCATTTAGAAATCTTGAAGCGCCGGTTTCACGCATTCGTTGTCATGGAGACTATCACTTGGGGCAGGTCCTCTGCACGGGACCTGACTTTATGATAATCGATTTCGAAGGCGAGCCGGCCCGCTCGCTTGCGGAACGCCGCATGAAACATCCGGCCGTGGTGGACGTAGCGGGCATGGTGCGTTCGTTCCACTATGCTCCCTTTGCTTTTCTCGAGGGGAAGAGGACTGGCATAGCCGTCGCTTCGAACGAAATCCCGCAACATGCCGCCTTGTGGGCGCAATTTTGGTCTATGTGGGTAAGCGCCGCCTTCTTGAAAGCATATCTCGGCATTGCAAACGGCACTCGTTTCTGGCCGCAGGACGAGACGGTCGTCCGTCTTCTGTTCAACGTCTATCTTCTCGAGAAGGCCGTCTATGAATTGGGTTATGAACTGAACAACCGGCCGGACTGGGTTGAAATTCCGCTCGACGGCTTGAAGAACCTGCTGGAGACGATGGAGTAAGCGGCTGATTCAACCCCATCGGAACGGAGAACCGATTTTAGAACCATGAAGAGGTGACAGAATGGCACAGACGAGGAACGAAAAGAAGAAATCAACCGAAATGGAAATGACGTTATTGAGCAACGATGACCTGTATCTGTTCAATGAAGGGTCCCACTTCCATTTGTACGAAAAATTCGGGGCCCATCCCGCCACGCACGAAGGTGTAGCCGGGACCTATTTCTCGTTGTGGGCTCCCAATGCCGAGGAGGTGTCTGTGGTCGGGCTCTTCAATGATTGGAAGCCCGGCAAACATCCGCTGCGCCAGCGGGAACATTCAGGAATCTGGGAAGGATTTCTTCCCGGCGTGGAGAAAGGCGCACTGTACAAATACCACATCCGTTCCCGATTCCACGCCTACCAGGTCGAGAAAACAGACCCGTTCGCCGTCTTCAATGAAATCCCCCCCAAGAATGCGTCGATTGTATGGGATACGTCGTATGAGTGGCGTGATGGTGAGTGGATGAAAACAAGGAGCACCCGCAACAGCCTTGATGCACCGATGTCTATCTATGAAATGCATCTGGGTTCCTGGAGACGGGTGCAGGATGAAGCGAACCGTTCATTGAGCTACCGGGAACTTGCAGACGTGCTTCCGGCGTATCTGCGGGATATGCAGTTCACGCACGTGGAATTCCTGCCGATCATGGATCACCCCTTTTTCGGCTCGTGGGGTTACCAGACTACCGGCTATTTTGCGCCATCAGGCTGTTACGGCACGCCGCAGGATTTGATGTATCTGATCGACGAACTTCACCGGCATGGCATTGGAGTGATCCTGGACTGGGTTCCGTCTCATTTCCCCACGGACGGCCACGGACTGAGTTATTTCGACGGGACGCATCTGTATGAGCACGCCGATCCGCGCCAGGGATACCATCCGGATTGGCAGACCTACATCTTCAACTACGGACGCAACGAGGTCCGCAGTTTTCTTATCAGCAGCGCGGTGTATTGGCTGGACAAATATCACGTGGACGGGTTGCGCGTGGATGCCGTCGCCTCGATGCTGTATCTGGACTATTCCCGGAAGGAAGGCGAATGGATCCCCAACCAGTACGGTGGACGAGAAAACCTTGAAGCGATAGGATTTCTCCGCCGCCTGAACGAGGAAGTCTATAATAATTTCCCTGATGTCCAAACCATCGCGGAAGAATCCACTGCCTGGCCGATGGTCTCGCGGCCGACGTACCTCGGGGGATTGGGGTTTGGCCTCAAGTGGGACATGGGTTGGATGCATGACACGCTTGAGTACATGAGCCAAGATCCGTACTTCAGGCGCTTCCACCAGAACAAACTCACATTCCGCATGCTCTACGCCTTCCATGAAAACTTCGTGTTGCCCCTCTCGCATGACGAAGTGGTGTACGGGAAAGGCTCGTTGATCGGGAAGATGCCCGGTGACGATTGGCAGAAATTCGCCAATCTCCGTGTCTTATTCGGGTACATGTTCGCCCAGTCCGCAAAGAAGCTGATCTTCATGGGAGGGGAAATCGGGCAGTGGAGCGAATGGGCACACGATCACAGTGTGGAGTGGCACTTGCTGGAACAAGCCCCGCATAGCGGGTTACAGCGCTGGGTATCGGACCTCAATCGAATCTATCGAGGAGATCCGGCCCTTCACGAACGGGATTTAGATCCGGCGGGTTTTGAGTGGATCGATTGCAACGATGCCGAATCGAGTGTCGTCAGCCTCCTGCGAAAAGGAAAATCACCGGAGGATGTTCTCCTGGTGGCCTGCAACTTCACGCCGGTTCCGAGACCCAATTATCGAATCGGGGCTCCACACGGGGGATTCTGGCAGGAGATTTTAAATAGTGATGCCACACATTACGGCGGGAGCGGGTGGGGAAATCTCGGCGGTGTCGAAGCCGCGCCCATTCCACTGCACGGTCGCTCGCATTCGCTCACGCTCACGCTGCCGCCGTTGGGCATTGTGTTTTTCAAGCCGGTGCATTGACCGCCGTCACGGAAGAACCTCCTCCTTATGCGGTCAAGGCAAGGTAGGAAACGTTAATTCTGTTTGGAGGAAGAAATAATTTTCTCGAAATACAATCGTCTGTCAGCGGCGTGCTGTGAGTGCGTACCACGTCTTCGGTCCGACGACACCGTCTTGAGCAAGACCTTGTTTCCGCTGAAACCGGATGACCGCCCTTTTGGTCGCGGGGCCAAAGCGTCCGTCGACCGCTACCCGATGACCGGCCCGGCGTAAGGCTCGCTGGAGTTTGACGACATCTCGCCCCTTAAGAGGAGGCCGCCGTAACCAGAGTGACCGGCTCACCCGTGATGACGGGACGGGACGTTTAAGGGCAGCGTAGGTCGCGGGACCGACAACACCGTCTACCCGGAGTCCTTTTGACCGCTGAAACCAACGGACTGCCGCCGCCGTGTCCCGGCCATAGATTCCATCGACTCTGATCGGGAGGTCGTGTCGACGCAACAACCGTTGGACTTCTTTTATCCCTGACGGTCCTTTTCGTGTGAGGTTCAGCCGGTACGCGGCAGCACGTCCCTTCCTGACCGACGAACGTGAAGATCGCACGATAGTGGGGCGAGACGCGGAACTTCGTGTGACATGTGTGCGCGCAGATTTTGCTCTTGTGGCAAGGCGTTTTCGAAGTACTTCATTCTCCTGTGCCTTTGCTTCGACTTCCCGTTGCAAAGCGTGTTGCGTGCTTCTCAACTCCGCGTTTTCAAGGTCTAGTCGTTGCCGC
>NZ_CDLUDY010000120.1:0-2920 GCF_975968855.1 Petrachloros mirabilis | reverse complement strand
GTCATGCCGATGTCCGGACATTGGAACACCAGGCGGCGGCTCTCTGTAGCCAATCGCGCCGAACCATAGCCGGCCCGACCGAATAATTCCAATGTCGGTTCGATCAACTTCCCCTTACAAAGCGCAATGGTCAGCATCACGTACCCTTTTGTCGTTCAATAACGGCGCCTATTCCCCGCAGCTTCTTCTCGATCCGTTCATACCCGCGATCCAGGTGATACACGCGCAAGACTTCCGTCGTTCCGTCCGCCGCCAGCCCCGCGAGAATAAGGCCGGCACTCGCCCGGAGATCCGAGGCCATGACCGGCGCACCGGTAAGCCGTTCCCTTCCGCTGATCACAACATGGCTCCCCTCTACTCGGATGTCCGCCCCCATACGCCGGAGCTCTTCCACATGCATAAAGCGGCTTTCAAACACCGTTTCCGTCACGACACTCATCCCCTCCGCAACCGACATAAGCGCCACCATTTGCGCCTGCATATCTGTAGGGAATCCGGGATAGGGCAGTGTCCGAACATCCACGCCTTTTAAACGCGACACCTTCGTGGCATCAAGGTGAATGCGTTCCTTTTCCAAGCGGATCTCCGCCCCGGCCTCTCGAAGTTTGGTGATCAATGGATCATTGTGCTCTGGACGACAGCGGTCCACTGAAATAGACCCCTTGGTTATCGCACCGGCCACCAGGTACGTGCCTGTTTCAATCCTGTCAGGAATCACCTCGTGGTCGCTTCCGCGAAGTTCGCGCACGCCCTCGATCGTAATGATATCCGTTCCCGCGCCGGCAATCCGCGCTCCCCGCTTTGTCAGAAAATCCGCAAGGTCGACGATCTCCGGCTCCTTTGCCGCATTCTCGATCACCGTCGTCCCCTCCGCCAATGAAGCTGCCATCATGAGATTTTCTGTTCCCGTCACAGTGGGCACATCAAAGTAGATCGGCGCCCCCTTCAATCGCTTGGCCTTCGCGTGGATGTAGCCATGTTCAATGGATACCTCTGCCCCAAGCTTGGCGAGACCGGCCAGATGCAGATTCACCGGACGGGAGCCAATAGCGCAGCCGCCCGGCAAAGACACCGTTGCTTCTCCCCAGCGTGCAACGAGCGGCCCGAGGACAAGCACAGAAGCCCGCATCGTTTTGACCAGTTCATAAGGCGCTTGTGTCGACTTGATGGCATCAACAGTAATGACGTCACGATTGCCCTCGTGCTGAACCGTCGCGCCCAGCATCCCGAGTAACCTTCCCATTGTCACGACATCAACAACGCGCGGCACATTTGTGATGACACACTCGCCCCCGCCCAAGATGGTCGAAGCCAGGATCGGCAAAGCAGAATTCTTCGCCCCGCTGATTTGCACTTCGCCGTGAAGGGGAACCCCGCCCGATATGACGATCTTATCCATCGCGTCAACCAGCCCTTTCAACAATCAATACCCGATCGATCCCGGCTTCGTCAGGCACGACATCCACTGCCCTGTAAGCTGCCATTGACTCAACCGTCTTTGCTAATTCGCTACTCTGTCCTTGTCCCATTTCCATCACGAGCAACCCGCCAGGGGCTAAATATGAAACAGCGTCCCGCAACAGGCGCTCGTGAACTTCGATACCGCGAGGGCCTGCGATTAATGCGGTCTTTGGCTCATACAACCGCACCTCCGGCTGGAGCGTCGGCCACTCGGATTCGCGAATATAAGGCGGATTGGAGACGATCGCCGACACAGTTCCCTCAAGCCCTTTCCCGCTCAAAGGCACCAAAAGATCTCCTTCCAGCCACGTGATTGCCTTCTCCACACCGTGGCGAGCGGCATTTTGTCTGGCTACCTTCAAAGCAGAACGTGAAATATCGCTCGCGAAGATGGTGCAACTGACTAACGTTCGCGCCAAGGCGACAGACAAACAGCCGGTCCCCGTACCAACGTCGATAAGAACAGGATGAGATGCTGACGTGGGAAGCCGACGGATCGTTTCCGAAATCAGCAGCTCGGTTTCAGGCCGAGGAATCAACACCGATGGATTCACGTTGTACTCTAAACCGCAGAACTCCTGCGTCCCGAGAATATATTGAAGCGGTTCCCTCCTGGTCCTTCTGGATACCTTTCTAGCAACCTCCGCCGCTTCCTCCCGGTCTAGGAGACGGCTTCCATTCATGGCCTGCTGGAGTAGAGACAAGCTCAATGCGCTTTCGACCAACCACACCGCCTCTTGTTCAGCAGACTCAATCCCTGCGGCCAGAAGTTGCCTTCGAATGTTTGCGATCACCTGGTTGAGGCTTCCAGACTCACACCGGATCGAAACTGTGCCTCTTTCCGTCATGAGACCGCCCCCAATGCCGCAGCGTCCTGCTGCGCACGAAGTGCGGCAACGAATTCTTCCAAGTCACCTTCCAACACGTGCTCCAACTTATGCAGCGTGACCCCCACCCGGTGATCCGTTACGCGGTTCTGAGGAAAATTGTACGTGCGGATTTTCTCGCTACGCTCACCGGTACCCACTTGTGCTTTACGGTTTTGGGCAATCTCCGCCTCCTGCCTCTCCCGCTCCGCTTCGACGATTCTGGCACTCAACGTCCGCATGGCCTTTGTCCGATTCTTCAACTGCGACCGTTCATCCTGACATGAAACGACTACTCCGGTCGGGATGTGCGTGATTCGAACGGCTGAATAGGTGGTATTGACGCTCTGGCCTCCCGCACCGGACGAACAGAACGTATCGATCCTCAAATCCTTCGGATCGATCTGCACATCGACTTCGTCGACTTCTGGCATGACTGCCACGGTAACGGTCGAAGTATGGATCCTGCCGGCTGCTTCCGTGACCGGAACACGTTGCACCCGATGCACTCCGCTTTCGAACTTCAACAGGCCGTAGGCACCCTTCCCCTCGATCAATGCGACAACAGTCTTGTAACCTCCCTTGCCGGTTTC
>NZ_CDLUDY010000119.1:0-6031 GCF_975968855.1 Petrachloros mirabilis | reverse complement strand
GGATCGACATTGGCATAATACTCGGCCCCTCCCACGACGATGCGTGCCAAGCCTTCTCCGGGCAAATCGAGAAGAGTGCCGATCCGATTGGCCGGAGCCGTCAATTTGGCAATGACGTCGCTGACCTTTCTGAACTCGGCTTCCCGCTGTTGAACCTGGGCTTGGGACAGGATGACGGCATGACGGAGCTTGTACAGCAGCTTCTGCCGGGGATCTGATTCAGGAAATGACGCCAAACACTCTTCGATGAGTTCGAGCGGATCCGACCCGGTACTTGAAGCGGCCTCCGGCTGCTTGTCCAGTGGATCGTCTGGACGGGACTCTTGAGATCGCCGGTCGCTCATTCGGTAATCCTCCATACAAGACAGATGAGTGATCCTACCATAGGGATGGCGGAGAATGCCGCCGCCTAATTGACGGCTTGAAGGGTCAGCGTGACCTGCTCGCGCCTCTTCCCCCGCAGGATCTCCACCGTAACTTTCTCGCCGACTTTATGGTCCTCCATCACGTCCATTAAGTCGTCGACCGTATCGACGGGTTTTCCTGCCACCGCGAGGATGATGTCCCCGAGTTCCACCCGCCCTGTCACGGTTTCGCGCGCACCTTTGAGCCCGGCCCGGTCGGCTGCTCCCCCGCGCGTCACCTTGCCGATTATCAACCCCTTGATTCCCCACCGTTTCGCCATGGCATCCGGAACCAGCGAGACACCCAATCCCGGGCGGATCAACTTCCCATATTTGATCAATTCAGGAACGATCCGGTTCACGGTATCCACGGGAACAGCAAACCCGATACCGGCAAAGGCCCCGCTTGGGCTGACGATCTGCGTGTTCACGCCGATCAAGCGGCCGATTCCGTCGAGCAAAGGGCCGCCAGAATTTCCGGGATTAATCGCCGCGTCGGTTTGGATCACACCTTCGATCGTGCGATTGGACATCGATTTAATCGTCCGCCCCAGGGCACTTACTACGCCGGTCGTCAATGAGTGGTCCAATCCGAACGGATTGCCGATCGCCAACACCTTTTGCCCGACACGGAGATCGCTGGAGGTACCCACCGTCACGGGAACCAGCGCCTCATCAGGGGCTTGAATCTGCAGCACAGCCAGATCGTGATCAGGATCGGCTCCGATCAGCGCAGCCCGATACTCGGATCGATCAGCCAACGTCACTTTGATTGAGCTGGCGCCATAGATGACATGAAAGTTCGTGACGATATGTCCCTCTTTGTTCCATACGAATCCGGAACCGGATCCCTGCGGAACTTCCATAATATCCAGCGACCAGAAATCCCGTTTGATCGCCGTATTGGAAATGAACACGACGGACTTCGTTGCCTTCTCAAACACCGTCATCGTGGCCCGTTCATCGGCCCCGAACTCGGACGGAGGAGGGGACACCGGACGCGGTCGAACTTCAGGCCCTCGATGCTCCGGCCCCAAGGGGCGACCCCATTCCCCTGCAATAGCCGAAGTCGAAGAAAGAACGCAGAGAACGGCGGCATACAGGAACGACAAGGTGAATTTGCGTGGCCTCAAGACTACTCTCCGACGATTTGAATAATGAGTTCCCGCGTCCGCGCGCGGGTATCGAAATCAATCAGAACGATTTGTTGCCACGCGCCCAGCAGCATCGCCCCGCCAGAAAACGGTATTGTCACGGAGGGCCCCTGCAACTGCCCCCGCAGATGACTGTGCCCGTTGTCCTCACCGGGATTTTTCGTATTGTGTTGCCAGGCAGGATCGGCCGGAACCGATCGGTCCCAAAACGTCTTCGTGTCGGCCCGAATGCCAGGCTCGTCTTCAATAATCATGACTGAGGCGGTCGTATGTTTCACGAACACCGTCACGATCCCGGCCTTGAGAGCCGAGGCGGCCACGGCTTCCTGCACGCGTTTCGTGACATTTTCGATCTGCGTGCCACCACGCATGTCAAGACGGAAGGGAACAGTCTTCACTGCCATGGTCACGACTCCATATGCCGAAGGAGGTTTTTTTCCTTCGGAGTCAGGCGATGCCCGCGAGCTTCGGCGATGATCGTGTCGAACTCGCCGGAAGCGGCGAGTCCTTTTAATGCCTTCATGACAACCGGACTCAGAATGCCTTCTTTCCGTAGCTTTTCCAGATACGCGAATGCCTCCACGATCGTCTCCTTTTTCCTGACATAATAATCACGCCCGCGCCGCTGGTTGCTGTACGCTTCGAATTGCTCACAAGCCACGAGGATTTCCCCTAACTGCCTTACCCATGATTTCGCCTTCTGCAATTTTTCCGGATAGTAGTAATAGAGCATCACCGACTGCATCCAGGGTTCCCAGTAAATCCCCATTTTCCTGATAGTCCCCCGAACCTGGCACAGCCGCCGAGCCAAGCGGCGGGCATAGCCCAGCCGCATCTCAACCTGTTCTTTCGTCCAAGGGGTGGCGGCAATACCTTCGGCCTCAAGAGCGCCGCGATAGCGCTTCATGAAAGCCTCGGTCTCCCTGCCGTACGGAGTTTCGGGATGTATTGCACGCCATTCACGAGGCCTGGTTGGGATACCATGCGCCTTAGCCCATGACCAGATTTTCCCGAAGAGTTTGCGATCCAAGCCAGCCCGGCCCAAATCATGCAGCAGACAGGCGATCTGATACTGTCGTACCCGCTGAGGATCGTGCCCCAACGACCGCGCGACGGCCGCGCACATGCGCGCTGTCCGTATCGCGTGGGGGCGATCGTACCCACGAATTAACTGCCCGCGCTGGAGCGGATGCGGATAGTCGTAGAGCTTCATGAGTTTGGAAACCAGCGACCGCGGCACGAGAAGTGGCGCACAGTGAGCAGTGGCAGTATCCATTGGCATTAGAACAATACCTGGCAGAGGTGGATTAGCCCGCAAGGCTTCACGCCCGAGTGACGTTTAGACCAGGAACCTCGCGCAGAATATCGTCGAGCTAAACTGAGTGTCAAGGTAAGGAGCCGCCAAATACTCGATCAATGCTCAGAACTTTGCTATCCTCCGATGTGAGCACTAAACGAATTTCCGATGAATCCCACAGGTGCAGATGAAAGGCAATAGTCGTATCGGAACCTCATCCTGCTCCTGACGGCGAGTCATCTTGGCCGGGTAAGCCTTCTGTCTCCTCTAGGGAGAATTTCAAGACCCACTGGGCATGTCCAACTGATTGGTGCTCAATAGAGACATCACGATACGAGAAGAGCTGGAAATGCCGACGCAACTATGACAGACCTCGGGTGTAAAGCTTGCGACAGGACCTGGCCGCGAGGCGATCACTTCATTGCCGACCTGGGTCTCTCAACGGCTTATCTGCACGAGGATCAATTCTTTAGAGGCTGGACCGTCGTCGTCTTGAAGCGGCATGCCACGGAACTGTTCCATTTGTCCGCAACAGAGCGCGTTCAATTGATGGAAGAGGTGAGCCTGATTGCACAATCGTTACAACTGTTGTTCGACGCAAGGAAGGTCAATTACGAACTCCTCGGCAATCAACTGCCTCACATACATTGGCACATCATTCCGCGCTGCGCCAACGATCCGGCCCCCTTGGAGCCGGTCTGGCGGGTACATCATGATTCCGTGAGCCTTCAATCACCGATGCTGCAAGATCGAATCGGCCAGATACAGGCACAACTCAAGCAGGCAAGACACACTTCATAGCTATTTGGTATGGCACAAGTACCCAATCAGCAATCGCTCAAATTCGATCAGTTAGCAGGCCGATTTGTGAAATCGGCGGCTCTTTCCATCCCTCTCTATGCAATTGTGACAGCACTACTCCTTTCCGTCTTCACCGCATTTATCTTTCAAGGACAACCGGATGGGGGATGGTGGAAATCGATCACGCAATGGTCACTCACAGCGACTTCTTTCTTCCTCGGCCTTCTCGGCGGCGCCCTCTTCGGTATGCTCTCGTCCGCGAAGAAGACTCTGCATCAGCTTGAAGAACAGCTGCGCTGGTGGTTCCACCAGCTACCACCCGGTTCACAAGATCATGAACAGCCTCCTCGCACCATCCAAGAGGTTCGCTCTCATTATAAATCGATGCTGGGAGAAGCTTTGGCGTCCACTATCGGTCGCGTCCCGCTCGCGGGATTTGTGTTTCGTCTGATCCGGTCAAAGATGGAACAGGCCATCCTCGACGACTTCATCGCCAGTCTGGAGCAACGAGGAGTGTCTCACGTGGGTTCACACGAGTTTCGTAACTGGATGCTGACGAAAGGTCTGTCACTGGGATTGGAACGGACTTACAATCAACTCTCATTTTGGCGATACATCATCATCGGACTGCTGGGAGTGTTCCTTGCCGGTTCCGTCGGCATTGCCCATCTGTCCCGATAACTGAGCCCCTTACCCTGGGAATCAACTTCCAGTGTGCAGTGTTATAATGGAGCCTATTCATTCCACCTCTGGAGGGCCGTTCGTTTCATGCGCCTTCGATGGCTGCCGGCAACCATACTCGCCGTCTTAATATTCTCCTCTCACCTCGGTCAATCACTCGGGCAATCTTCTGAAGAATCCGATCACATCCCAATGGTGGAAAATCCCAAGCAGCCGGCAATGCTCGAACAGAACGCAATGCCAGCTCCTGAAACCGGAACGGAGCCGGAAGCATCCGATGCCGATGCCGCTGAGTCCGACGAACATTACCTTCCCGAGTTGACGCCGGCGGAAGAACTCGACGCGATTATTGTGCTCGGTGAATTACGAGAAGCCGTCCGAACCTCCCCGCGAAGCGCGGAAGACCGGTTGAAACTGTCTGAAGGCCTTTATCGAATCGGTGATCTTGATGCCGCGATCGAAGAAGCCCGTACTGCCATCAAGCTGAATCCGGACGATGCCGAAGCCCATCTTCAACTCGGCGTCATCCTCATCGCCAAACAAGACTGGCGCGCCGCCGCTTCTGTCTTGAAAGAAGCGACCAGGCTCGACCCCGAATTGACTCAGGCGTATTACAGTCTCGGAAACGTTCAGTACTCTTCGGGCAATCCAAAAATTGCAATTGAGTCCTATCGCCGAGCCCTCGAGCTCCAACCGAGATTTCCTGACGCCAAATACCGTCTCGGGCTCCTGCTCAAACTGACCAATCAGCACCAGGAAGCAGCCAGACTGATGGCAGAGGCGGCGAACGCTGGTATCCCGCAAGCACAATTCTTTTTCGGGAACGCGTACAAGGGCGGACAGGGCGTCGACAAAAATCTCGGGCTCGCGGTCTACTGGTGGTCGAAGGCGGCGGAGTCCGAACACCGGCCGGCTGCAGACGCTCTCTCCAAGCTCCGCCGCCAGGCCCTATCAGGCAAGTATGCTGCGCGCGCCAGAAAAGAGGCTCTTGATGCATTCAAGGCCTATCGCGACAAATTATGGGAAGAGTTCCCCGACTACAACCGTCACGACGACGGCACCGCCCTCGGCACACAACTCCTTCACGACAATCGTCCGGACTATGCCTTGCCCGTGCTACTCCAAGAATGCTACGCCCTAAGCGAAGAGGCACAGACCTACCTCGCACGCCTTTACGAATCAGGGTGGGACGAGCACCTCGCCCCCTTCGACCGGACGATTCTGTCCTGTCTGGAAACCACGGCCGGGGACGGCTTCATCCCGGCAAAAAAACTGTTAGCCCGCATCTACGGCAGAGGCCTCGGCGTCGCGCAGGATCTCAAGAAGACAAAGACCATTTTGAAAGGGCTCCCGAAAAAAGAGATCAAGTCCATCCTTGCTGAACTGGACGCATCCTAATCTCCATGCTCGACTGGCAAAAACTCTGGCGCCTCCTCATCACCTCCGTCTCCCTGCAAGCCCTGGCGATCGGACTGCTTGCGACCATCATCGCTCAGATAATGTTGAGTTTCGCTCCCGCAACATTCACAGCGTTGGATTGGACGGCCTACGACACCTGGCTCCGCCATCGAACGCCGATCGCGACGAGCCCCTCGCTCACGATCGTCCTTCGAGATCCGGCTGCCGACGAACGCTTCGGGAACGGCCCCATCGACCGGAGTGTTCTGGCCCAGCTACTCAACGCAGCTCATGAG
>NZ_CDLUDY010000118.1:0-4081 GCF_975968855.1 Petrachloros mirabilis | reverse complement strand
GCATGCCGAAGAGGCCGGACGATTGGGAAAGGACCTGTACGAGCGTATGGCGGTGTTGGCCGAACACGTCAACGACGTGGGGCAGGCTTTGGCCAAGAGCGTATTAGCCTACAACAAGGCGGTCGGTTCGTTGGAGACAAGAATATTACCGTCCGCGCGCCGGTTCAAGGAATTGGGGGTCTCTTCCGACAAGGATATTGCCCTGCTGGGCCCTGTGGAAGTCGTCTCGAGAAAGGTCTTGCCCTATGAAGAATAACCAATCGGGGAAGGCCGACGCTCAGGTGATGGTGGAGGCCTTTCACAGGATGTTCGACATCGTCGTCCACCGGACGCCTACCCTGGTGGACGATCGTACCCGCGCCCTGCGTGAGCGGTTGATTCAGGAGGAATTCGACGAACTCAAAGAAGCAATGGCGCGTAACGACTTGAACGGCATCGCCAAAGAAATGGCCGATCTCCTGTACGTTGTCTATGGGACAGCCGTTTCTTACGGTATCGATATGGAGCCGGTCTTCCGGGAAGTCCACCGTTCCAATATGAGCAAGGTGGGCGGGTACAAGCGAGCGGATGGGAAATGGGTCAAGCCTGATACGTATTCCCCTGCCGCCATCGAGCCGATCCTGGCTGAGCAAGCAACACAGGGCGAGCAGTTGATGGACGCTCCAGAAGGCCTGAACGAGGTTTCGCGAGGCACATGAAAACGCTGCACTGTCCAAACTGCGGCACTCCGTTCGTCCGCATGACACAACACACCGGGATGATGGAGCGAGTACTGAACGAACTCAACGTGCTTCCGTTCCGTTGCCAGCTCTGTATGAACAAGTTTCGTGCTTTTTACCCGCCGGCGCGCAAAAGCACAGAAGTGTTCGATCGCCGGCAATATAAGCGGCTTCCCACGTCGATCGAGGCACAGTTTGTGTCAGATAGCCGCACGCCATCAACGAATCGCATTACCGATATTTCGATGGACGGCTGTACGCTACAGGCAACGGGATTGACCCGCGGGACGTTTCTGGGATTGGTGTTGAATCCGAATCGAGAGGATGAGGCCATTCGGGTTGAAACGGCTATGGTCTGTTCCGTCCGTCCCTCGTCGGTTGGGATCCGGTTTCTCGAGGTGCCGCAGCCGGATCAACGGCGGCTCAGCCAGGTGGTGCTTGGTTTGCTGGTCAGCCAAGGCCAGCAGCACGTCAGCAACGCCTGAGACCCGGGATTTCATTCATTTTCTTTCCTTCCCCTGTTTCGCCAACACATTGTCGATCAAACGTACAGAGCCGAGGCGAATTGCTCCGAGAAGGACAGCCTTTCTGTCGACCGTTTTAAACGGTTCCAGCGTGAGCGGATCACACACCGCTAAGTAGTCGATCCTGATCAACGGCTCTCCGGCCAGTACCTTTCGCATGATCTTCTGGATCAAGGCGGCATCCATCGCGCCGTCTTCGATCGTGAGGCGTCCGGCTTTCAGGGCCTGATAAAATAGAGGAGCGATCCGCCGTTGCTCAGTGGAGAGATAGATGTTTCGGGAACTCATGGCCAATCCATCACGTTCTCGAACGGTCGGCCGTACGTCGAGTACCACGCCGAGATTCAAATCCTTGATCAGTTGTCGGACCACGGCGGCCTGTTGGTAATCCTTTTGTCCAAAGACGACACGGTGGGGGCGTACGATGCCGAGCAACTTTGTGACAACCGTCGCGACGCCGGCGAAGTGGTGTGGCCGGAATTCACCTTCCCATCGACTGGCAATTCTCGGAACGGTCACGACCGTTTGAAATCCTTCCTGATATAAGTCCGCCGCATTCGGCTCGAAGCAGACGTCGACCCCTTCTTCACGGCAGAGAGCGCGATCCTGCTTAATAGGACGGGGGTACTTGGCGAGATCCTCCGTCGGCGCGAACTGGGTTGGATTGACGAAGATGCTGACGACCAACGCGTCGCACTGGAGCCTCGCCGCTCGGATTAAGGCACGATGGCCGTCGTGCAGCGCTCCCATCGTCGGAACGAATCCGATGGTTACGCCCTCACGCCGGAGCCGTTCGCTCCAGGTCGTCATGGCTTTGGGGGAACGGATTGTCTTCATGCGCCGGGCTGGGGGCTGCATGTGGGGCGCGATCCGTAGCGGGTCGAAGGTTGAGGAAAGAGCAACCGGACCTCGGATCGGTCGCCGACATCCGCCAGCATTTGGTTGACCGATCGTTGTTTGACGGGATGGATCAAGAGAGGATCGAGTTCGCTCATGGGCATGAGTACGAAGCGCCGTTCATGAAGTCTCGGATGCGGCACCACCAAGCCGGCCTCGTTGATGACACGGTCCCCGTAAAAGAGAATGTCCAGATCGATTGTTCTCGGCCCCGATCGGTTGTCTTGGTCTCTGCCTAGGGACCGTTCGATTTCGCGCAATACGCTCAGGAGGCTTGAGGGGGTGATATCTGTTTCCAGCTGGACCACGCCGTTCAGGAACCATCCCTCGCCGGGATTGGCTCCGTCATTGACCGGCTCCGCTTCGTAAAGCAGTGACACGCCGGTGAGTTGTGAGTGCGGCAGCAGACTCAGGAGCGTGACCGCTCGATCGCAAAAATCGACTCGATCGCCGACATTCGACCCGAACCCAATATAGACGACTTCGCGTTCCACTTTCCTTTATTCCCTTCCTTAAGGAAGCCGGCGAAGAATTGTTCGCCTCGGCGCCTCGAGTTTCAGCTACCAGCCGGCCTTTCTTATTCGTTCGACGGCTTCCGCCAACCGCTCCTTTGTCGTGCAGACCGTCATCCGGATGTAGCCTTCGCCGGGTGAGCCGAATCCGTTGCCCGGCGTCGTGACAATCCCGGCCTTCTCGAGCAGGTGGGCCGTAAATGAAGCGGATGTATAGCCGCTCGGTACGGTGACCCAGACGTAGAAGGCGGCGGGTGGTGCATCGACTTCCAAGCCGAGCTTCTTCAAGCCCGGCACCAGCGTATCACGTCGCTCTTGATAGATTTTTCTGATGCCATCGGTGACGGAATCGTCGAGTCCGAGTGCCGTGATGCCGGCCGCCTGCACCGCTTCGAACACGCCCGAGTCAAGATTGCTCTTCACCTTGCCGAGTCCTGCCAGCACGTCCCTGTTTCCGACCGCGAAGCCGATGCGCCAGCCGGTCATGTTGTAGGTCTTGGAAAGGGAGTGGAACTCCACACCAACGTCTTTGGCGCCATCCACTTCCATGAAACTCGCCGGCCGCTTGCCGTCGTAATAGATTTCGGAATAGGCCGCGTCATGGCACACGATGACCTGGTTCTCCTTGGCGAACTCGATAACCCGTTTAAAATAGTCCTTCGACATGATGACCGAGGTCGGATTGTTCGGCGAGTTGAGCCACATAAGCTTGGCCTTCTTCGCCACGTCCTTGGGGATGGCATTCAGGTCCGGCAGAAAGCCGGTGGCTTTTGTCAGCGGCATGATGTGTGAGATGCCGCCGGAGAAGCTCGTCCCGACAGGATAGACCGGATACCCTGGACTCGGGACCAATACGACATCGCCGGGGTCCACGAAGGCCAGATGAATGTGGCCGATGCCTTCCTTCGAACCGATCAACGTCAACACCTCGTTAGCCGGATCGAGCGACACGTTGAAACGCCGTTTATACCAATCGGCTACGGCTTTGCGGAACGTCAACATGCCTTCATAAGACGGGTATTGATGGTGCTTCGGATTCTTAGCCGCCTGGGCCAGACTGTCGATGATGGGAGCCGGAGTCGGGAGGTCCGGATCGCCGATGCCCAGGTTGATGATGTCGACTCCGCGAGCGATCGCCTCCTGCTTCATCTTGTCGATAGCCGCGAAGAGATAGGGGGGGAGAGTCTTGATTCGGGTTGCGACTTCAATCGGGAAACCAGCCATGATGCGGATGCTCCTTTTCTAGAATGAGGCCACGGTCGGCCTGAATTAATCCTCTAGGCTACTTCAGGAATGAGTCCGTAATCAATGTGTTGAGGAGAGTAAATACCCGATCAGCTGATCAGCCGAACCATGCAGGATTGGGAGTTGCGAGCCTGCAGCGGATCGTATCGCCGAGGCGGTTAGCCCGGCGTTAACAAGGTCCGAT
>NZ_CDLUDY010000117.1:0-9233 GCF_975968855.1 Petrachloros mirabilis | reverse complement strand
GATTGGCCCTCAAGTGGACAGCAAGGAGCATGCCCATCCAACCTTCTCTCCTCCTTTGCTAAGCCGTTGAATTCGTAACGTGTTACGGACCATTGTCTCCTCTTCGGCGGCGTTAACTGAGCATCTGGTCGACAATTTTTGACGCCCTCATCCAGAATTGTCGTGGTAACGAGCCCTCTCGGTACACTCAGAAAACGCACATCACGCCGAGCTAGCCAGGCTAAAAAAGTCGCTGTGGATGCTTAGGTATTTCGGGATACTCTCTGAGGATGCATCTGAAGGCGTCATCTCAGCATTGCAGGAGTCTGGAATCTCTACTCGGTGGGAATCTCTTGTCGGCTCTATACTCCACGCCAGTTTTCTTCGCTCCAAGCCACGCGCACCATTTCTTCTTGGACATATCGAGTTCAGGCTTCCCACACAACATTCATCGGTGCAGTGTTTCACAAGATTCCAGGTGAAGCCTTTCAAGATGAACAGGGCGGTGCTGAAGAAGGTGAGAATAAGACGGGCGTGTGGCCAGTTGTCTAGCCACACGCGTCTCTATACTGCGAGCGCTGCTAACACAGAGAACAGCCGGAGGAAAAAGTCGGAGTCGGTGAAGGTGCAGGGGCAGACGACGTATCGCCCGTAGAGGTCGAGGTCGGAGCAGGAGGGTTTGGATCTTGGTCGACGCCGGACCCGCCTGGCCTATGCTCATTCTGCTTCAGCTGAGCATTGTACCGACCATCATAACCGTGAACGTCGGCTTTAGTATTTGCATTCTCCAATCCCTCACCCCGGTGATCCTCATAGGCCGGGGAACAGTGCGGATCGCAGACCACCTGCTGTGCCACGCTCACTCCAGAGGAAATGGCAAGAGGGATTGAGAGAGCTATGCTCGCGGTAATTATCTTCCAGTTAACCATAGATACCTCCTTTGCACCAACGCACCTATTTGTTCATGAATCATTTGTGGATCTATCGCGCCTACATACGAGATTTTGACCACCTGATTACGCATGGGTCATGCCCGGGACAAGGCTCAAGAAAATCAAATAGCTACGCGACTAGGCCGTGTTCGTGTTTCTCCGAATAGCAAACTTTGTCCAAAAATGAGACAAGAAAATGTCACTCGCAGGCTACTGTATTCCCCTGATGCTGGGGAATATCCACTCTTTGGAGCATCTGACATCAGGAATGCATAGTTACGAGCAACCACTTACCCACAAAGATCAATCCGACTCCTATTCCGAAATTGCCGCTTTGGGAAAGCTATATTTAAGTCTCTGCAGGGATGGAATGCGCAAGGAAATCGTGTAGTGCGAGCTATTGCGACACATCTCATCGTGCCATTAATCACATGTTCCACTGGACCAATGACTATCTTGTCGCCACAGTACGCACCTGCCGGTAGGTGGTAAACCCTTTAAGAACTTTTCGTATACCGTCTTGCAAAAGAGTAACCATTCCCTCTGATATGGCCTTGGCTAATAAATCGCTTGTGCAGGCTTTCAATTGAATGAGCTGCTTGATGTCCTCGGATCCCACGAGCCATTCGTGAAGAGGCACCCGACCTTTGAATCCGGTACGTAAACAGGCCTCACAACCTCGTCCTCGCGAGAGTCTCAAACCTTCGTGATACTCAACTTCCAGCGGTTTCCGACAGCTCGTTCCGTGTCCAAGAAGTAGTTCTTCAAACTCCTCACGTGATGGGTGATACGACTCCGTGCACTTCGGACAGATCCGTTTGCAAAGCCTGGTCGCAAGCACACCGAGCATTGCGTCCGAGAAATTAAACGGGTCGCATCCCAGGTCGAGCAAGCGAACGATCGTCTCAACTGCGCTGTTGGTATGAAGCGTGCTGAGTACAAGGTGCCCAGTGAGGGAAGCCTCGATCGCGATATCGGCTGTTTCTCTATCGCGCATTTCGCCGATCATGATGACGTCGGGATCGGCTCTCAGGAAAGCGCGCATCGCTGTCGCAAAAGTCAGATCGATCTTCCTATGCACTTGGACTTGGCGGAGTCCATCCTGCGTAATTTCAATGGGATCTTCCGCGGTCCAGATTTTCCTTTCCTCAGTGTTGATATGCTTCAGAATGGCGTGGAGCGTTGTCGTCTTTCCCGATCCAGTAGGTCCGACACAAAGAATTATCCCGTGGGGCCTTTGCGAGAGATCTTTGATCGAAGACAACACATCGGGAGAGAATTCCATAGCTTCCAATGGAATCGGTTCCTTCGCCGTCAGAAGCCGCAGGACGGCGTCTTCATTCCCGCTGCCGGTCGGCAAGGTGGCCACGCGTATCTCAATCTCTCGTTCCGGCCCCAGCCTGAACCGGATCTTTCCGTCCTGAGGCTTTCGCCGTTCCGCAATATCGAGATTGGCCATGATCTTGATGCGGGACACCAGGGCCTGACGATAGCCAGCAGGTACTCGCATATAGGTAAAACAGCTCCCATCAACACGAAAACGGATGGACGTCTCTTTCCTGTCCGCGTATGGTTCGATGTGCAAATCCGAAGCGCCAAGACGGTCGGCTTCGGTGATGAGATGATTGGCCAGTCGAACAATGGCAGAATCATGTTCATCCAAGACGCCCGACACGGGAGCGGCAACCGGCTCGACAGGAATGGCCTCCTCCAACTCGCTCAAAATCGTCTGGATTGGAGAAGACGCCTCCTGACCCTTTGCCGCCTCAAGAAACTGCTCAATGTCACAACGAAGACCGACCGCATAGCGGATGGTCAATCCAGGGAAACTCCTTCGCACATCCCATCCTTTTTCGATATCGTGAGGGTTCAGCGTGAGCACGTCGAGGAGCCGTCCCCTGCGGGCGATAGGCAGCCATTGATTCCGCTTGAGATAATCGAGATTCAACGCTTTCAGGAGACTGGCATCGATTGCTGTCCGCTCGTCAAAGGGGAGATAGGGGCACTGAAAATAGTCGCTAAGTGCGGCGCCAAGGGCCTCTTTCGGAACCTGATACCGCTCCAGGAGCAAGGTTTCAATATCTTGTCTTTCCCCTTTCGCTTCTTCCGTAGCCCGCTCCAGGTCTGCCTTGGAGAGAATTCCTTTATAGACGAGAGCATCCAGCACATTCTGCTCAATCGATTGTGTGAAAGATTTTGTTCCTCGATCGTTATTCCTCGACGAGATCTCTAGGGATCCCGAATGGCCCGACGTCCCTGGAAATGGCACATCGGTCTTGGCCATCGGTGTGCTTTCGACTCAACCGTGCGTTAATACATCAGCTGCCAGGTCCCTGGCATTCGATAGACGACCGGAAGCCCACGGAAGTTTCCTTTGCCAAGGTCTGCGTTGTACCAGACTTCAAGTAGAACTCCCTGGTTGCTCGCGACAAGTGCTTCGGTGGTAATAACTGCGCCGTAGAATCGAACGGGTCGTTCGATTGAGATAGCCCCTGCAGCATACAGAACCCCGTTAAAATGAATCCCCGAGAGAGTCACTGGGATTCGGCTACCAAGCGAATCTAATCCCTCAGGCGAAGGGCTCAAGACTGGAATGGAACGTCCTGAATCGGTTGGTCTTAGCTGTACATGGCCCTGTACCACCAGCAAAGCTTCGAGATAGTCGGTGTCGAGAATCAGTGTGCCAAGATTGTCTGGACGAGGAACTTCACCGTCCACTGTGTCGATAAATACAAGGCCGCGACTCTGACCTACTGCTGCCGATTTGAGTACATCGGAAGGTAACAATCCCGGATCGGAATCCGGTTCTCCAAGTTGATGAAGTCGACCGTTCCGATCGAGACGGTAATAGCTCCCGTGTTGTATCGCTATCCTCTTTAGGAGATCGTAGTCCCAGTGGTCGAGCCTTACACCTGGTGTGGGGTGTTGCCGAAGATGCACATTTACGGGAATCACCGGCGTCTCGGATGCCGGCGGTGTAAGCATCTCGACCGTGCCTCCAATCCAATAGTCTGTCCATCTGTCTTCCAAGCGCCCCATCGATTCATACGTTTGTCCCGTCACCGCCGCGGTTTCATTCTTAACGATCAGGTCGTCGACCTTATTGATCGTCAGATCGCCCAATACGCGGATGTCTCCCCAGTGAACGAGTACCGGCACTTCACCGCCGGGCTGGAATACTCCCAATGGCTGAGCGGTTTGCACGGCGGAGCGAATGGCGGGAATGTTCAAAGCTCCTATTTGAAAACGAATGGTTCTCGAAAGCGGCCTCCGCCCGACCGTTGAAGCAGTCACCTCCAACGTCCCCAATAGGCCCGGTTGCAATGGGGCGTAGAGCTTCATCTGCTCAAGGCGACCGAGAGCAAGAAGTGAGTTCCCAAAGCCACTCGATGAACTATTAAGAATGCGATCGTCGTCGAGATTGGCCCTATCGAGGGAGATATCTGGGCGATCGGCTGTTCCCACAAACTGTGAGCGGCCAGCGGCGTCAAAGAATGATGGGCCACTATTTGAGTCGCCCTGCCGCCTTGCGAGCAATCCTGCAATCGAAGAAGGCGTTTTCTTCGGATCGTGAAACCAACTCACCACCAACTCACCTGCTGCATCTGCCAACTCTTGGGCGATACTTTCCTCTTTCATTCCCGTGATTCCAGGCACATCTTGGCCGGCCAGGTGGAAAGCGGACATGCTCAACAAAATGAGAATCATGAGCAGCAGCAGGACTCCCATGAGGACGTGGCCTCGAGTATCTCGTCTGTTGCAGTCCTGGCTATGCCGGTTTCTCATACTAACCTCGACGATTCTGTCTATGTCCTAAGACTGATCTCTCTGGTCGCCTTCATCGAATTGCGGGGAAATGCGATTTCCACGATGATCCGTCTCACAAGTTCTGGACGGGTCGTCACATGTCCCAGATCGTTCCAATAGGAAAACTTCACTGCCTCAATCCCCCCGATCAACACGCTGGCCCCTCCGTCTATCTGCCTCAGCAGTCTCAGCGACCCGTGTTCGTCGGTTCGACCGTAGTACCGGAGATGATTCATCACCGTAACGGATGCACCAGCTGGAATCGTTCGTGGTACTGGTTCTAGCAACGTCAGGAGATTCCGCTGCCCAGTCTTGGCAAGCGTGAATTGTTCGCAGAGATTTTTCCAGCAAACACGCAGGGTTTTACGGCCAGGCCAGCCGCTGCCGTTCTCTACCGAAAGAACCGTCTGTCCAATCGCGGCCAAGGCTGTTAAGTTCGTAGCGTACCCGTGAACGTTCGCTACGAATTCCACGGAATCTGAGGCTATGCCGATGAGCGATCCGGATCCGGCCAGATGTAGCTCCTGTTCGAGAAGCTCCATTCCCAAACGGTAATCTTGCTCCTCGATGACGCGTCCTTCGTAACGGGAGAACTCACGCTGGAAGAATGAAAGTGAATGAAGCATAGCCCCCAACACGAGCAGTCCCGCAGCTAACGCCCCCAAGAGTTCGAGCAGACTTGCACCGGAAGTATCCAGCACGAAGAAGATATGTTTAGACCTTGAAGTATCGGAGATGACCACCGCTCCTCTCCCTAATTGCTGCCAACAAAGGCCGGGTTCGCACGGATCGTTGCGAGTCGAATTTCTTGCCACCCGCCGGTGGTTTGGAATGAGGCTCGGACTTCAAGGTCCGCAAGTGCTGATTCGGACAAATGGCCGGCATGATTAAGGGCAACCGTCCAGTTCAAGACAACCCCACCATGTTCCCACTGAGCTGAGTAGATGCTGTCCCCGGCGATTCGATCACCACTGTGACCATTATCATTCATGAAGACCTCTGCCACGCCGTCGTGATCGACATCGTCCATCAACAACTGCTCCCATCGGACAGATCGTTTCGCTTCGAGCCTCGATTGAGCCATAGCCAGCGCCCTTGTCCGCAGCGCACTTTGACCTATGGTTTGCTCCGCCGTTGCAAAGGCTCCCATGGCGCTTGCCAGCCCGATCATCATCAACGCCATGGCCACGAGCACCTCGGAGAAACTGGCTCCCTTCGTCGATGCAATCCAACGCGGCCACGTCATGACATCACTACTCTCCCAGTCAGGCTGACAGTGAGTTTCCAAACCGCCCCCTCTGTGTCATGCAGCGTGATCGTCGTGGCAGTTGCTGCGCGCCCGCTCGGATGGAAAAAGAGTTCCGGTCCGGCCGTTGGTTCATCTACGATCACGCTCTTTTCAGCATATCGATAGACATCCAAGATTTCTGAATGATCCGTTCGACATATACGGATAACTTTCTCGCCCAGATCGAATCGGACAACCAGCCTCTCTCGCCTCGCCATAGCAAGGTGCCTGGCCATCCTGATCTCGGAGGCGATTTCAGCCGCCGCGCTTCTGACGTGGGCTCTAGCCATCATCGCCTGATAACCCGGCACCGCTATCGCCGCTATAATTGCTACGATGGACACCACAACCAGGAGTTCCATCAGGGTTGTTCCCGATTGATGTCGACATCGCGCTCTACCCTGTTTCGTCATATTGGAATCCTATTCGTGCAACATACTGTTTTCGACAATCCAAGACACATGCCTATCGAAAACTGCGAATCAATTTCCTAGATTATCCACAGAAAGAAATGAGAGATTGGCAGAACTTTGTGGATCTCAGGTCAGATAGATTCGGCGAAAAGCTCAAGCCTTTCGCCGGACGAAGATTCACGTCAGCAAGAAAGATTCAGATACAGAAGTGTGTGAAAGAGATACAACGTGAGAGAGGAGGCGATCACTTAGTAGCTGGGAGGAATGAGCCCCTGATACCAATCCAAGAGAGGCTGGGAAAAGAACAAGGAGAGGAGTGCACCCAAGACCAGAAACGGCCCGAAAGGAATGTACTCGTCACGCTTGAGGAATCGAAGAGCCATCAAACTTATCCCAACGACGGAGCCGACTAACGACCCGATCATAATAGTCAGAAGCGCGGGCTTCCAGCCGAGAAATGCGCCGATCATGGCCAACAATTTGATATCGCCTCCGCCCATTCCTTCCTTGCCGAACAAATAAGGACTAGCCCATGCAAGGGCCCAAAGAATACCTCCCCCCACCGCTACACCGAGCAAGGCGTTGGTCATACCCACGGGCAACACTGTAGCTGCACCCAGTAAACCTAGAACAATGCCCGGCAATGTCACAGCGTTTGGGATAATTTTGTGTGACAAATCTGTTCCAGTGACGACCAGCAACGAAGAAAAGAGGATCGCGTAGAGCACCGTCGTCCACGTCAGACCGAACGCCCAGAGAAGAGCGAGGTACCCGAGCGCATTCGTTGATTCGACCACCGGGTAGCGAATCGGGATCGGTGTATGGCAGGTACGGCAGCGGCCACGCAACCACAGGTAGCTCAGCACAGGGATATTGTCGTAGAAGGCAATGGGAGTCCCACAGGAAGGACAGTGCGATCCGGGCCAGACAATCGACTCACCGCGTGGAAGCCTGTAGATGCAGACATTGAGGAAACTCCCAATCAACGCGCCGACCGTACCGGCAATAACGTAAGAGAACCCGTCAAGCATTGAAGAAATCTCTTCGATTACCCCGTACTGGTTCTTTTGTACGGTGAATGGCTAAGTACGTATTTTTACTAGGGCCATTATGCAATGGTTTACACATATTTCTGGACTGCCTATAATCGCCGCGCTTCGCCGTCTCAACGGATGGCACAGGATCGGCGGATCCAGGTTCGACGTGCATTATAGCTGAATCCATCCCGCGTCAAAGGAGAAGAGAAAAGATGGCACGGATCATCAAATCAAAGTCCAAACTCTCTCTCGTCGATCTCTCACCGCCGCCACGTAAGAAACGGCCGGAATCATTGACAAGCCGCGAGCAGGAGATTCTTGAATTGATCTGGGCTGGTTTCAAGAACAAAGAAATCGGCCAGCGACTGAAGATCAGCGTCAAGACCGTGGAAGCCCACCGAGCAAACATGATGAAGAAGATGCGGGTGTCCAATACGGCTCAACTGCTGAAGACCGCAATTCAAGGAAGCATGATTAAGATTCGGCAGGCGTAGCGACCGGCTTCTTCGCCGCTCGTTGCCGCAATCCCTCGAACAGCGTCACTGCTGCTGCAGCCGACACATTCAACGATTCGACTTTCCCCATCATCGGAATCGCGGTTCGATCGTCGCATTCCTTCAAAACACCAGGACGAATGCCCGTCCCTTCACCCCCAAGCACGAATGCGATAGGACCTGTCATATCGATATCCGTATATTGCTTTTTCGCTGTCGGCTCAACCGCGTAGACCCAAATTCCACGTTCTTTAAGGTTCTCAATAAGTCGAGAGAGATTCACAACCCGTGCGACCAACATATGGTCGAGCGCACCGGCCGACACTTTTGCTACGACGGACGTAAGTCCGGTTGCGCGACGCTCCGGAATGAACAGGCCATGGACGCCTGCCGCTTCGGCAGTCCGCAAGACAGCGCCCAGATTATGCGGATCTTCCACGCCATCGAGGATGACGAGGAACGGGGCCTCGACGCAATGGCTGGCACGCTGCAGAATATCTTCCGTACTGCTGTAGGCCTTAGCTGCGACAAATGCAATGACGCCTTGATGTTTCCCCTTCGGAACCAACCGGTCGAGGGCTGCAGGAGGCTCAATGCGCACCGGAATGTGCTTGGCCTTCGCTTGCTGAACGATGTCGGAAAACTGATGATCGGTTCGCTGGACCAAGAGACGCTGAAGGGGACGGGTTCCGGCTCGAAGCGCCTCGCGAATCGCATGCAGCCCGTAAAGGAGTTCCGGTTCCTCAGCGTTTCCAGCGACTGGTGCCATCAGGCTTATCCTCGATCGTGATGCCCAGAGCGGCAAGTTCTTGCCTAATTTCATCAGCCCTCTTGAAATCTTTTTTCTTTCTGGCTTCCAGCCTTTCAGCAATCCTTGTTTCGATTTCTGCGTCAGAGATTCCCGGCGTTATCTTAATTGTCGGAGCCAAACCGGAAATACCAAGAGTGCCAGACCCCGGCTCTATGTTAATGTTGAATTGCCATCGTTCTAACTGAAACAATCCCACTATCTGGCCGAGAGCACGAAACGCCTGTCGTGCCCGCTGCCTCCCCTCTGTCGACAGACCGGACTCGAGCAGCTTGTTGACTTCACCTCGAAGCGTTTGGAATGCGGCAAGGACCATGGGCGTATTGAGGTCGTTGTCCATCGCAAGTTTAAATGCTTGTGTGGCCTCATTGATCTGCTTCCCAAGAACTAGCTCGACTTCCTCTCTCCCCTTTCCAGGTTCGGCTAGTCGATTGAAGAGATCGTAGAACCCGTTCAAGGCATTCTTGGCCTCTCT
>NZ_CDLUDY010000116.1:0-5439 GCF_975968855.1 Petrachloros mirabilis | reverse complement strand
GCTCTTTTCTTGTCAGGCCGGAGAGCGTGGGCTACACTTTCCCCACATTCATATGGCACGAACACGTTCAGATCGGGCGCGGTCGAAAGCCTCACCTCTCGACGACCTGACCCAGAGTATTGAGCAACTCCAGGGACTTCTTTTGAAGATTGAAGACCTTGGACGTGACGGCTTTCCCTACCTGGAAGGTACCAGAACCAGGACCGAGCTCCAATTACGCGAGGCTATCAAGCGAGCCTTTGGTGAGAAATCTCCTGAGTTTCAGGCCCATCGGCAACACAAACTTTCCATTGGATCGTCCCCCGAGCATAAACATTCCATTACGTTGATCAAATCTCTCATCGCGTCACTCGAAGAGAGGAAACGCGAGTTGCAAGGGCTACCACCCACTCCGCCTGAAGAATCTGAGCCAGTACTGACAGAATCCAAACCTCGGATGACGCTGGTTCCTCCCAACGAACCTGGTTCAGTTGAACAAACCTCGACAACAACCTGTCCATCGCCTCGGTCGTCAATATCAATGGACCCGGCACCGGATGCGCATTCAGTCGTTGAAAATACCATCCCTCCAGCATCGCCTAGCCATGAGGCTCAGGCATCGACTACTCAACCGGCTTCGAAACAGGCCGCAACATCAACTTCACCACAAGAACAACAATTGATTGCGCAACATGACACTTCCGCCCAATTTCGGCCAAATGATACCGGAGCCGTCGCACCACTCACCTCGCAAACAACTCAAGGGCAGTCTTCCGCACACATACCGGCGACATCACCCAAGCCGTCTACGGCCCAAGAGATTTCAGGGCAGTCGATGATGCCTCCTCCTCCCGAGCCTCTACCACCTCACATGGCTGAACAAGCAAAAACCGCAACAGTAAGCCCAGTTGATACTCCGTTTCACACAATTCCTACACCGCCTAATCAGCCATCGACCCAGGAGTTTAGCGTCCCATCTCCTCCTGGTCCCCTACGTATGACTTCAACGGACCGCACCTTCGCAGAGGAGAGCACTTCTTCGATCGAACAGAATACTCTCGATTTGTGCAAGCAACTCTGTCAGCGGTTCCATGCCATCGCCCGGCAATTGCGGTTGCGAGGGGAATACCGCTCCACACTATCAATAGAGGATGAGATAGACGCCCAGGATCTCCTTCATGCACTGTTGCGGGTCCAATTTGACGATATCGGGGCCGACGAATGGATTCCCGGATATGCCAACGGTCAAACCAGAACAACCTTTCTCCTCGATCACAATCGGTTGGCAGTCATCGTGAAGAAGACGCGTGCCGGCCTGACATCAAAAGATCTCGCGGAACAGGTCCGAATCGATGCCGAACGCTATCGGGCACGGGAGCAGTGTACCGGCCTCCTGTGCTTCATTTACGATCCGGAAGGCCGAATCGGCAATCCTCGTGGCATTGAGCACGACCTCGCCACCGTCATCGACCAATTCACCGTCAACGTTTTCGTTGCACCAAAATCGTGAGGTCACCCATGAAGAAAGCGAAACCAGCCCGCAACGCCGGTCGTTTACGATCTATACCATCAAATCCCGCGTTGACAGGGGCTCAGGCGATCCGCTACGTTGACGACACTACCGTCATTCCAGCTGTTCCCTGTACCATCCATGCACCAGTAGACGGCGGAGTAGTCATGGCTGACAGAGCCTATATCTTGATTGATGTAGCACCGGGACTGACAAGCCAGGTCGTCAGGGCGCTCGGCGAAATCAAACAGGTCAAAACGATCGATCCTTGCTGGGGCAAGCCAGACATAATCGCAGTGGTAGAGGTTCCGGACCAGGATGCCTTGACGCAATTGGTGCTCAGTCGCATCCACTCGATCGAGGGCGTAACTGAAACAGATACACATTTGGTCTATAAGCTCAAAGTAGCAAAAGTGAAATGATCAATACTCTCCTTCGCTTCTCTACCGTCGTCTTACTTATTAGCTTCCTAGGCTGCGCCGGTCAGGAGATTCCCCACGAACCCGATATCATTGACGTGACAGTTCCCGCACCTGCGGAGACAGTCACGGCAGCTGTTATTCAGGTGCTCACAGAAGGCGGGTATGAGGTTGACAATGAAACAGAGCAGCATCTGACAACAGGCTATCGAAAAGAAATCGGGGGGCCGTGGAACTGGCTGCTCCGCTGGCGTTTTGGCACGGGCAGAAGTCTCGTCGACGCCATTGTCACGCCGGTGTCAGAACAAAGCACGAGACTCAGGTTGCATGTCGGCTATGAAGGGAAAGACGGGATCGGAAGCAAGTGGGAAGACTCTCCAACTGCCTTGCCGCAAACCGCTGAAAATCAACTGCGGCTCATCAAAAGCAAACTCGAACTTCTCTGACACTGTGCGCTCAAGCCCTTCATAAGGGCCTGGCGTTTACCCAAATTCTTTTTCTCCTCCGTCGCTCTCCTCTCCGAGATCCAAGCCAAACCGCTCCGCCATCCGATAGAGTGTTCGCCGGTCGATTCCCAAGATTTTCGCCGCTTTGACCTTGTTGTTCTTAGTTTCTTTGAGAACCCGGAGCAAATGCCGCTTTTCGACTTCTTCGAGGGACAGACACACCTCGCCGCCTTCTTCAGTTGTTTCCGGCTTCTGTTCCGACGTTTCACCTGCTTGAGTGATAGCTTCCGGAAGATCCTCCGGCGTCAGTAGCGGACCATGACTCAGCGAGACGGCACGTTCAACGGCATTTTCCAATTCCCGTACGTTTCCCGGCCAGCGATAGCGCTTGAGTAACAACATCGTATCGGGATGAAACCCTCTGACTGCACGCGTGGCGTTCACCCCGCATTTTTGCAGGAAGTGATACGCAAGCATTGGAATGTCTTCCTGCCGCTCGACCAGGGAAGGCAGGGTAATGCGTACAACGTTGAGTCGGTAATAGAGATCGTCTCGAAACTTTCCTTCCTTGACCAACTGTTCGAGGTCACGATTTGTAGCAGCAATGATCCGCACGTCGACCTTGATCGAATTGGTGCCGCCGACCCGCCGTACTTCTTGGTCCTGCATGACGCGTAACAATTTTACTTGCAGCGCCTGACCGAGTTCGCCAACTTCATCAAGAAAAAGAGTGCCGCCGTCAGCCGATTCGAACAAACCGGTCTTTGTCCCGACCGCGCCGGTAAAAGCGCCCTTTTCGTACCCGAACATCTCCGACTCAAGCAGGGTATCCGGCAATGCACCACAATTGACCGGGACGAACGGCTTCTCGCGCCGGGGGCTATTCGCATGAATCGCCCGCGCGATCAGCTCTTTACCGGTTCCACTTTCTCCCTGAAGTAAAACCGTGCTCTTGCCCTCGGATACCCGCGCCACCAACTTATACACTTCCAGCATCGCGGGGCTGCTCCCCACCAACGGCGACCAATTATCCTTGCCCTTTAGCTCTTCGCGGAATTTGCTGTTTTCCCGAAGTAGCCTGCAATGCTCAAGACTCCGGTGCACAACGAGCTTGATATCTTCCTTCTTAAAAGGTTTCGCAAGGTAGTCGTAGGCCCCCTGCTTGATCGCCTCGATCGCGCCCTCAAGCGATCCGAATGCCGTTAACACGACTATCGCCGTCTCCGGGCTCATACGTTTGAACTCACGCAGCACTGCCATGCCATCGACCGCACCCATTCGAATATCGGTCAACACGAGATCAACACGCCCTTCTCGCCCTCGCGCAATAGCCTCTTCTCCGCTGGCAAACGCCTCCACTTCGTAGCCTTCTTTCTTCAACGCCTCCGCCAGCAAATCGCGGGCTACAGCATCATCATCGACGACAAGAAGTTTTGCTGGCTGCACTATGCGACCCCTTCCATTTCAAAGACTTTACCGGGCAACGTAATTGTCACCACTGTCCCACGTCCCTGTTCACTTTCCATCGTGAGTGTTCCTCCGTGTGCGACAACCGTTTCCCGGCTCAAGAATAGCCCCAAGCCGGTTCCCTTGCCAACTTCCTTGGTTGTAAAAAACGGTTGAAACGCTTTCGCAACGTCGGCCTGCGGCATCCCGACACCCGTGTCCCGTACAGCGATCGTCACCATCATTGCCGACATGTCCGGAGCAGCCCTGCGTCCTACCTCAAGCTCTTCTGCTCCCGCCGGACGTCCGCCAATTTTGACGATTACAGAGCCATGTTCAGGCGTGGCCGACAGGGCATTAGCCAATAGATTGACCAAGACCTGGTGAAGTTTTTCTGCATCGGCCCACACCATTGGGACACCGATCGCTAATTCGGTGCTCAACGACACCCCTTTTTGCAAGAAGGCCGGCTCTAACAACGCCGTCGCTGGTTCGGTCACTTTGTCAACCGACAACCAACTTGGCTCGGGCTTTCGTTGCCTGGTTGAGGACAACAAATCCTGAATAATGCGAACGACACGGTTCAGTTGTTCATCGATAACGGTGATCCGTTTCTTCATCTCAGGAGTGACGCCGGGCTCCTCCGCCAAGGCCTGTACGTGCCATGCGATGGAATGGAGCGGCGTCCCGACTTCGTGGGCAACAGACGCAACCAATTGGCCGATGGTCGCTAAGCGTTCGGACCGATTCAATTGATCCTTTGCCGCCACCAGCAGCGTATTTGCGCGCAACAAACTCTCCGTCTGCTTGGCTAGCGCCGCCCTGGCCGCTTCTTCCCGCGCCTTTCGTTCTTCTCTCGTCAATCCAAGATATGCCACTGCCAAGAGCACTCCTGCGACGACGGTCCGGTTGACGAAAGCCGCTTGAAACCGACCGGGTTTGGTCGGCTGGAGCAGCCCGATATAGGTTGCGACGATGCAGGCGACCACTGTTACAAGCATCAGAGGACGACTCCTGAGGGTTGCCACCAACAAGATCGGCAACACAAGCGCATAGGATCCCACGATATTCGCGGGAGCGACATTTTCTGATACGACGATGATAAGGAAGACAGCTCCGGCGATTCCGAGAATGATGCGGTTGTGTTTCGGCATAGGCATCGTTGCCCAGAGCAGACCCGGATGCTTACATGTCTATCCAGCGAAGACGCCACAAACAAAGGCCAAGGCGTATGTTACATGATACCTTGCGCCTCTGAGGGGACAAGAAAGTAGCCTACAGCAACTTTCAGCATTTCCTTCTGAGGGTCTTAACTGATCGGACGTGTCGAACGCAAGCAGGCACCGAGTTCACGAAGCCGTTGATCACCCATGATCTCATCGATGCCAATGGCATATTTCCTGTTCCAGTTCGGATGAGTGTCGACCGTTCCGGGCATATTGGTTTGAGCAACTTCCTCCAACCCATCTTCCAGGTTGGCCAAGACGACCCAGGAGTGAGTGCGGGCGAGAAAGTTATGGATGGCCCGGCAGAGCGTCTGAGTCATCACCGGCACCTTGGCAGGATCTTCCTCTATCCCGTCCGGCAGCAACCCTTCCCGCTTGAGGGCAGCCAGCATCCGTCCCTTGTCACGTTCGCG
>NZ_CDLUDY010000115.1:0-5873 GCF_975968855.1 Petrachloros mirabilis | reverse complement strand
GACAGCTGCATCAGGTGTGCCGGGAACCAACTAGTTCTCGGCCTCTTATTGTCTCACAAAAGCCGAACGTGGCGTTTTGCGGCAGGGATAGATCGTCCGCTGGGGAGTTAGGCATCAATCTATGAGGGGTGATGGCGTGATAGCGAAAGCAACAGGGCGTCATGCATGAATCATCAAAGGATTCTCCGTCTCATAGCGCTGGCATCACGATTGCCTCGTCATGAATGGTATGTATCACATGCGGACCATCGGCCTTGTCCTCGTTCTCGCGTCAGTTCTCCTCCACCCCCGGTGTCACCATCCGACACCCGCAGCTGCGGCGGTGGAGGTCGTACCGGGAGTGGTCTCTGAGGTTGACCAAAAAGTGATGGATGACATAGTCAAAGCGTTCGATCGGGCGGAATCGGCGGTTGAGAAGGCCGACATTGAAGCGCTGATGGAGTTCTATTCAACAGCGTACAATTATCATGGCCTCAAACGATCGGACGTGCGCCGCGTGTGGAGCGAAGTATTCAAGCACTATCGGGGGATCAGTTCCAAACATGTCTTCACTGAACTGAAGCTGGTCAAGGCCGATGGAATGAAGAAGGCGCACGTCACCTGCACCGGTGGATTGTACGGAACAGAAAAGCAGACGGGAAAACCAATTACCATCGACAGCTGGGTCAATGAGGTGCACTTCCTCGTCAAAGAGAAAGGCGCCTGGCGATTTCTTGGAAACAAGGGAGGAGATGTCCCGTTCGCCCCTCCTGCAAGTGCTCCACATCATCCGCTGTTCTAGAAACGAGCGATGCCGAAATGAGTATGGCAAGGGACTGGCTCCGATGGCGTCGGTGCCTGTCCCAGTTTCGAACGGGGACAAGCACCGGTCGGAAAGCGACTGACCTTAAGAGGTCATGACTCAACACATTGTCATCATTCAGGGTCACCCCGACGGACAGGTTCGTCATTTTTGCCATGCCCTGGCGGACGAATATGCAAAGGGCTGCGAGGACGGCGGGCATGAAGTGAGACGCATCGAGGTGGCCAATCTCGATTTTCCGATCTTGCGGACGAAGGAAGAGTTCGAGAACGGGATGCCGCCTGATTCGATCGCGGCGGCGCAAACCGATATCCAGTGGGCCGACCATCTGGTGATCCTGTATCCACTCTGGCATGGCACCATGCCGGCCATACTGAAAGCGTTTCTCGAGCAGCTCCTTCGGCCGGGTTTTGCGTTCGAGTATGACGATGCAGGGCGCTTTCCAAAAAAGCGCTTGAAGGGAAAGTCCGCGCGGATCGTTGTCACAATGGGGATGCCGACATTTGCCTATCGTTGGTTCTTCTTTGCGCATGGTGTGAAAGCACTCGAGCGCAGCATTCTCGGATTCTGCGGGATCGGGCCGATTAAAGTGAGCTTGATCGGCCTGGTGGAAGGAATGAGCGAGAAGCAGCGGATGGGATGGCTGGATGAGATGAGGGGGTTGGGCGAGTTAGGGAAGTAGGCGGGTGCGAAGGGGTGGCAGCTTCGGTGGCGACATCATGCGATGGGATTACATGGCCACGGAACTTCTTCGTGGCTGCTCGCGTGCTCCTATGAAGCTGCACCTCAACGGTGCAAAGTTGTCGCACGCTTTCTGTCATGGCTGTGTGCTGCGAGACGGCGCGATGTCGCACACCGTCGTGTCCCTCCCTTCCACCAGCCTGATCTTGAGAGGAGAAAAATGGTAAGAGCGATCTTGAAAGCACCATGGCAGATAGCGAAACTCCTCGCGGAACGCGACACACGGGAGTGTATCCGATCGTAAAAATATGGGCGGTGTTCGTTCGACGCACGCACGATGGAACCAAACCAGGACGCTCTTGAAGATGGAATGAGCACGCTTGCAAGGATTATGAAAAGGCGGCTGGGCTCCCAGCCGAGTGCCACCCGCCTCTTCCCGGAAAGTGAACTGCCGTTCACTAACCTGTTGGAGATGAGGTGGGGAGTAGGCGTAGAATGCGCACCGTTGAACGAGCAGGATTTACAGTTCTTTTTTGAAAGAGGAGGAGAGTATGTCTCGCATCAAGGACCTGAGGGCATCGATCGATAAGAAACTGGATGCGTTGGAGCACCAGGCATTGGCGCTGGAGGCGCAACTGACGCAGACGAAAGATCAGGCGTTGCTGCGGCTGGAGCAACGCAAGGTCCAGTTGCTCGATGTCCTGAAACAGATTCAGGGCAATGTGCAGCAATCGAAAGATGTGGCGGAGCAGGCAAAGGCTGAAGTTCAGGCCAGGCTTGAGCATCTCCAAGTGCAATTAGCGCTCGGTAAAGCCGAGGCTCGCGACGCGTTCGAGCAGCAACGCGTGAAGGTTCTCAACGCCCTGGCGGAGTTCGAATCAACGGCGGATCAGAAACTGAAAGGAGCCGCGTTTGAATCTGGCAGGTTGTGGGAGGAGCTGGTGGGTCGGGCGAGCAGCCTGGAGGCAGAGTTCGAGGCGCTGAAACATCGATTTGAGAGCGAGAAAGCCATGCAACAGTCGTCGATTGAATCGAAGAAGCAGGAGCTGCTAGCTAATCTGCAAACATTCAAGGCGCAATTAAAAGAAAAGCGTCAGGCTGCGCAGGCAAAAGCGGAAACCTTCGAGAGCGACCTGCGTAACGGATTGGAACAGATCAAAACGGCGTTCCGAAGGTTGTTTGGACAGTAAAAGGAATCGATTCCTCAAATCAGGGATTTGAATCGGGAGTACTCCCAGGCAAGTCAGGCCAGGCTCGTCGGTTTTGGTTTAGTTGCGGCTTTCTCGCCCTCGGTCACCAGTGTTCGAAGAGTAATCCCCGCCAGCGCCCGTTCCACAGCGTCATCCCGCCGGCCTAGAAGAGCGGAGAGAGGGTCGTTGCGATCGAATACAACAAGCGATTCTACGGAAGCCCCTTCCCTGGCCGCGTCCAGAATGTCTTTGGCGGAAATGAGCTCCGGCGCCTTGAGCAAGCTTAACCCTTCCGGGTCGCTCAGCACGCCGATAAGCCCGCGCTCCACCAGATGCTCGATCTGTTCTCCCACCAGCGATTCCGGGAGGTTCAGTTCGATCGCCAGCTCGGAATGATTCAACGGCCGAGCGCCCTTCAAGTAACGCTGGGCCAGGACCAGCAAAATCCGCAGGGTCAATCGTTCCCGGAACGCCGAGGTGCCCTGCTCCCACAACAGCCGCGACAAGTAGGCGGTTGGATGCTGATGGAAGAAGGAGAATTGTGCCCCGATAAGGACGATCATCCAGCCGACGTAAAGCCAGAGAAGAAAGAGAATTAGAACTGCGAAGCTGGAATAAATGGCGCTGTATTTCGCTGAAGCCGCCACGAATTTGGCGAAGGCTTCTCCTGCAATGCCCCAGAGGAAGGCAGCGGTGATGCCTCCCATCATAGCGGAGCCGAACCGAACTTGCGTATAAGGAATGAGTTTGTAGAAGAAGGTGAATAGGCCGCACAAAATGAAAAACGGGGCTAGCTGGGCAGTCCAGACGAGCAGGAGCCCGAATGGTTGTATCTCGAGCACATACTCGACGATCGTGTTGCTTTGAAGAGATGCCAGCACCCCGAAGGCCGTGAAAATCAGGACGGGACCGACAAGGACCGCGCTCAAGTAGTCGGTAAACTTCCTGCCCCATGGACGGCCTTGACGAACCCGCCAGATGGCATTAAGGGCCTGCTCGATCTTTTCGATCAGTGAGTAGGTCGTGTAGAAGAGGCCTGCGACGCCGACGACACCCAGGACGCCGATGTTGAGTCGATCGACGAAACCGATAACCTTGGCCGTAATATCGGCGCCTTTCTCACCGATAGGTTCCAACGCCTGGGCCAGGATCGGTTCTATGAGGTGATGAACACCGAAGGCCTTCAGAACCGAAAACGTCACCGCAAGAAAAGGAACGAGCGAGAGGAGTGTCGTGTACACCAGACCTGCCGCACGTGCGTCGAGCAGCCGATGACGGAATTCATAGGCAACGGCGACCGCCAGCCGAAGTGCCTGCACGGCTACACGTTGGAAAGTCGGCAACGACGAGAGATCAAGGCTCCACAGATCGTGCGTAATGAATTCTGTGATACGCGCCGGACTCGTCATTGCAATCCCTTGCTCATAAGCAAGTACACTCTACCGCGAATCCGGTTCTCAAGAAAACGTTCCCTGTGAAGAAAAGCTAGGACTCCAGCTTCGACGGCTCGCGATGGAACTCCGCCACCTGCGGATGGACCAGATCAGCGAAATCCTTGTAACGCATCTTGATCGCCCCCACGTGGCTGCCTGCATCGAAGACGATTTCTTCGTCCTGCGTCAGCGTGGCGTCCACATAAACGGGTGTTCCGTAGAGATTCCCGAACGGCGGCATTGAACCGATTTCACAATCGGGGAACAAGGTCGCCAATTCCTCTTCTGTGGCGAGCCTGACATGCGGGCATTCCAGCACTTCTTCCAACCGTTTGAAATCGACATTCCATGTGGACGGAAGCACGGCCATGACGTAACGCCCCTCGGATTTGATGACGACAACCTTCGCAAACATATCGGCTGAGACATGGAGACTCTGCGCGGCCTCTCGTGCTGTGTAGGCAACGGAGTGGTTGACTACTTGATAGGGAATCTTGTGGCTGTCTAGGTAACTTTGGAGTCTTCGAAGGATAACCATGGTGACCTCCTTTCTCGAATAAAGGTGATGACGCTTATCGAAGATAATGGTACGCAAACGAAGTGCCATGGAGTGCTGGAGAAGCTGTGAAAAAATGGTCAACCGGCAGGCTTGGTTAGCGCAAGACTCTGGGCTCTTATGCGAATGGTGCATTTCGGCTCGTGGCAGAAAGGGACACAGCGAGTAGAAAAGTTGTGTCAAATGCTACGGAGTGATCTGAAAGTTGCGAGTGGGGCTAGGGTAGCTGTTCGCGGCCATGGGGGACGAAAAGGTCTTGGGCTGGACCTATCGGAACGATGCGAGTCGGGTTGATGTCGTCGTGCGTCATGTAATAGTGGCGTTTAATGTGGTCGAAGTTAACGGTTTCGGCGATTCCGTCGGTTTGATACAAGTCTTTCAGATAACCGAAGAGGTTGGGATAGTCGATGATTCGGCGGATGTTGCATTTGAAATGGCCGTGGTACACGGCGTCGAAGCGAACCAAGGTCACAAAGAGCCGCCAATCGGTTTCCACGAATTGCGAGCCGAAGAGGTAGCGGCGGTGGGCAAGGCGTGTATCCAGTTGATCCAAGGCGTTGAAGAGTCTTTTCGCCGCCTCTTCATAGACTTGCTGCGAGGTCGCAAATCCTGCGCGGTAGACGCCGTCGTTCACGTTCTCATAAATAAAAGTATTTAGGTTGTCGATCTCCTTCTGCAAATCTTTCGGATACAAGTCAATCGTACTTCCGGTGAATCGGTCAAATGCGCTGTTGAACATCCGCATGAGATCGTCGTCGGAGTTGGTCACGATACGCTTGGTTATCTTGTCCCAGAGGACAGGGACGGTCACGCGTCCGTGATAATGGGGGTCGGTGGCCTTATAGGCTTCACTTAGAAAATGGAAGCTATTGATAGGATCAAGTGAATGGCCCGGCCCTTCCCGGAATGCCCAGCCTCGAGCATCTCGGAGCGGGTCGACGGCCGTCATGCTGATTACACCTTCGAGTTGCTTGAGTTTGCGGACGATGATAGTGCGATGGGCCCAGGGACAGGCCCATGAGACGTACAAATGGTAACGGCCTGCAGCGGCAGGGAAACCCGACCTGCCGTCGGCTGTGACCCATCGCCGAAACATATCGGCCTGGCGCTTGAAAGCGTCAAGCGCGGCCCTGTAGCGCTTGATGTCCTCTTCTATCTCAGCCATATAGGTAAATGAGCGGTGCGCGGCCTCGGAGCCGGGGGCCTTCCTG
>NZ_CDLUDY010000114.1:0-5104 GCF_975968855.1 Petrachloros mirabilis | reverse complement strand
CCGCGGTGGTGGAGATCCAACACCCCCTGCCGTTGGATATGGAACAGATGGTCACGGATCTTGTGAGCAAACCAGGTGGGTGAATGGTCGGGGCGGTCTTGATGAATGAGGAGTCCGTACTCCGTCTCGAGGCCGAAAATGCGGTTCAACATGGCGTCACGACAGGCAGCCGGAAAGATCTTTCGGGAGCAAACGGCCTAGTTCATCTGTCGATACGGTTCGATACTTTGACGAACCTCGTTGGGTACGATCGAGCACCGCACATTCAATGGACTTTTCTGCAATGGTTTCTCGGATATGGGCATAGAGGCTGCCCGTGTCAGTCGGTGAAGCCTGCCCGGCCGTTTCTTTGCCCTGTTCACTCTCCTCATTCATAACCCTCTTTTGGAGACGATCGCCCACGGCCCAGGCAGAGAGTGCAGTTCCGACCGCCCGTTCCAGCGACATAGATTCGGACATCTGTCCACGCAAATAAGCCACCATTCCATCCTCGACCGAATGATTCGCAGCCAGGACCGCACAATTCTTTCCCTCCTCAAAAGTCCCGTCATAATTGATGACGAGAAAGCTGTCCTGGCCTGCCTTCTGTCCCAATTCCGCCAACAAGATCTTGATGATAAAGGGCGCCTTGAACACTTCTTCGAACGCCTGCTTGATCACGGGAGCAATGCCATATTTCACCATCCGGCTTCCCGTCACATCGGACGGCGAACGGTTAAAACCTTCCACATGCGCCATTTCCAAGAGGCTGAATCGCAACTTTTCCAAATCAGCCGGATGCCCCATCCCGCCTAATGCAAGGCGATCGTAAATCTCGTACAGCTTCGGTGTCCCCTTGCTTACCGTCAGTAAAAGGATCCCGCATTCATACGTGAGCGCGACAACCGGACTACCTTGCTTGAACTGTTCCTCCAAATACTGACGGCGGTTCCCGACCGCCTCGACCCACCGATAAGGTTCTTCATACATGGCGTGATACCTTCGTTTCGAACAGTGGTTTCAAGGTGGAATCTGGAATCGTCTGCAACCCATCGCGCGTGATGAGTTTGATGACAGGATAAAGGTTGGCTTCTCGATTCACCCCGCCTGTGGCGCTGTCGAATTCCGCGGCACTCGTCAGGAGTCGGAGCGCTTGAATGGTCGCTTCTTCTTCGGTTAGCCGATTCAGCGGTTGTTCTCCCCACGTATTCAAATAATGGAGAATTCCACGGATCGTCGGCGAACCGGACCCTGAGACGGCATATTCCACTCCCTCGAATTCTGCTCCGAGGATGTCGTAAAAATAAATCTTGGCGGCTCCCTGCTCGAAATCGTACCCTGCAAAAATCGGCGCCACCGCCCCTGTCCCCGCCAAGGCCGCCGCGACATTTTCCTTCAACAGTTTCGATACCGCCCGGAGCTTTCCCTCAAAACTCAACTCTTGGAGCTGCGTTCTGCGGTAGTACTTAAAGGAATGCTCCAGGACCCGCACCATCTCGTAGGCCGTCGCAGGAACTCCGGCAATCGCCATGACGCTGTGGCGATCGATTTCTAAGACCTTATCGGTTCGATCATACATCACCATGTTTCCGGCAGTTGCCCGGCGATCTCCTGCCACTAACACGCCGTCGCGATATTTGAATGCCAAAATTGTCGTGGCAGTGGGAATTTCCGCGGTAGCTCCTGCCGTCGCGGGCACGCCTAATTGATACCCCTGTTCTTTCAGTAGCTGGAAAAAATCGCCCTGCATTCCCATATATCCTCCAGGTTCGGGGCACGAGGCAACGGTCAAGGGAAACCCCCTACCACTCCGTTCTCTTACTCTCTCCTTTCGTCCCTGCCTTTCGCCTATTCACCGGTTCGTTGGCGATACCGTTCCGCCTGCTTGGGATCAACCTTCCGCATGCGTTTCAGCAAGTTGTCCTTGTCCGGAGAACCTGATTCCGGACGGCGAGGGCCGCTTCCTTCATCCGATGGGCTTGGAGATTTCGGCATTGGATTCCCGGGACCTTCACGGCGTTCGGGCAACGTTCGGTAAATCATGATCGTTGATCCTTTCGTGTTTTCCATGCCGTTACCGCATCCCCTGGAGATGCAGCTGACTCAAAAATTTCACGACAGGCCTCCACCTGTTTGGGCTCAAAGAGATCACCCATCTCCAACGTTCTGGGCAACAGACCGCCGGAAAATTGAATCCGTTCCCACTGCATCCCCTTGATCTGATCAGAGAATCGTCGCACACAGAGACCTCGAATTCCTCCGCGTGTATCCGACGGGCCGCTCAAGAGGGCGGTTTGGACATCAGCCTCCGCCGTCATACGCCATGCCTTCCCCTCCGCCTCGAAACCGAGGTACAACCCGCGCTCAGGATTCATGTTGTGGTATTCCAAATCCAAACTTGCAAGCCAGGGATCATCCCACCCGATGCGCTCCTCCCGCACAAAGGTTTCGAGCAGCCATTGCTTCGTTACCCAATCAAGCTTTCCGACCAGCCGCCCCCGATCCTGTGTCAATAACCGCAGGGTCTCGGCCCATTCGCGCAAGACCCAGTCAACCTCCGGATCAGACCCGCTCAAAACCCGTCCAGCCTCTTCACAATATTGTTCCTGTATCTCTAGAGCGGAACGCATTCGCCCGGTCGTAAGCGGCGCGGTGGCCTTCAAATCCGGATCGCGCGAGAGCTGCTTGACTGCCACGACCGGTTGATCCAGTTCGAGTCTAGGTGCCGCCCCACGGGCGATCAGTTCTAAGATGCACTGGGTCGTGCCGATCTTGAGAGCCGTCGTATATTCGCACATGTTCGCGTCGCCGATAATCAGATGGAGTCGACGATACCTCCGGCGATCCGCATGCGGTTCGTCTCGCGTGTTCAGAATCGGCCGGTTGTGCATCGTGTCGACGCTCAACTCTGTTTCCATAAAATCTGCTCGTTGCGACAACTGGAACCTGCCGGGAACGAATCCCGACTCTTGGGCCTCGATGCCGACTTTCCCTGCTCCGGCAAAAACCTGTCGACTCACAAGAAACGGCAACAGTCCCGCAACCAATTGGGAAAACGGAATTGCGCGGTCAACCAGATAGTTGTCGTGGCATCCGTAGCTATGGCCGTGGAAATCCGTATTGTTCTTGTAGAGCTGGACATGACCACCGCCAAGAGCCTGATTACGACGGTTGGCAGCCCGTTGAAGGATCCGCTCCCCCGCCCGGTCATGCGCAATGAGATCTTTCAGTGTGCGGCATTCCGGAGTGGAGTACTCGGGGTGCGTATGGTCGTTGTAAAAGCGCGCGCCGTTAGGCAGCACGAGATCGCTCTTCATCTCATGGAAAGAGAATGGCCGATGGGCATCTGTCTTAGCGAATTCATCCTCTTCATGATCTTGCGCGAGGCCTGAAACACGAAATCCCCTTGCGTCTTCGTGTGGATCCTCTCCACCATAATCCCAACGCCGCTCGAACGACGCGGTCAAATGTGCCCGCACCAACTCCATCGACTCGACAACCGGATCCACCTGCTCCAGATCCTCGCGGGTAATCCCATATTCGGTTTCAATGCCGAACAACCGCATCCTTAACCTTTACAGCAATACGAAACCACAGAAAGATTTCAACTCTTCGCGTCCGACAAAGCCATATACAATGGCGCGAGTTTCGCGAATACGAGAATCGCGTAGACCATACTCATATAATCTGGCTGATCACCCGTTCTTCCGCCTTCCGTCCGCCTCTAAACGAAGAAATCCCGACGACCTGTTCCGGATGGTGGTCAAGCAGCTTCAGCCATTCTTCAGCTGCGTCGTCCGGCGGCAACATCTCGCCTTCACGGAATTCTTCGGCCACGGATTCCAATAAATCCTGAGCAACCAAGCCCCTGGCCGGTTTATCCCCTCGAATCATCCGATCGATCGCCTTTTCCTTGGCACGCTGGACAATCGAAGACAAGATCGCTCCGCTGATCAAGTCACTGCGATAGAGCACCTTGCTCTGTCCGTTGCGCAATCGGACGGATAGGAGGCGGTTCTCTTCGGTCCGTTTGAAGATCGCTTCCACGACCTCCTCTACCAGAGACTGAAGGGCCTTGACCTTCTCTCCCCCTCGTTCGGCAATCACTGTCTGATCGATCGGTAAGTCTTCGGTTACGTACACCTTGAGGATTTCAGCCGAGGACTCTCGATTGGGCCTGCCGACCTTGATCTTCCGATCGATGCGGCCAGGCCTGAGGACGGCGGGATCGATAAGATCGGGCCGGTTCGACGCGAGGATAATCACCACGTCCCGGAGCGATTCGATCCCGTCCATCTCACTACAGAACATCGGCACCAGCGTATTGGAGATATTGAACGACCGCATCGCGCGTCTTGTCCCGAGAATGGATTCCGCTTCATCGATGAAGATGAACGGCAGGGCCCCTTCCTTACGGCGGGCCCGAGCTTGCGCAAAGAGGTCACGGACCATCCGTTCCGACTCGCCCAGCCACATGTTCAATATCTCCGGCCCTTTCACATGGAGGAAAGCGCCACCTGTGACCGGGGGACGTTGGCTTTTCGTTTCCTCCTCCTCCGGTTTCGACTCGGCGACCAACTTCGAGAGGCTGCCGGCCGCAGCCTGACCGATCAGAGTCTTCCCGCAGCCGGGCGGGCCGTATAGGAGAAACCCCTTCGGCTGCGAAAATTTAAATTGTTCGAACGTCTTGCTGTGGAGTAATGGATACTCAATCGCCTTCCGGATCGCCGAAATCGCCTCATCTTGTCCACCGATCTGTTCCCATGTCACTTTCGGTACTTCGTCAAGCAGATGCCTGTCCGCCTTCCGATCCTCAAGCTTCTCAATCGCAATCCGATGACTCGGATCGATTCGGATCTCGTCACCGGCCTCTAACTCGACCCCGGTCAAATCACTCGACCGCTGCAAAATGAGCGATTGCCGCCCCATCTCCTGCTCAAACCGCAACCGTCCATCAGCCATCGCTTCTGCCAGTTTCAAGATCGGCCCGCTTCGATCATAGCCGAGGGTTTTTATCACCGCATAGGCTTCATTGACCAGAATTTGAGTTCCAATCTTCAGATCGGATACCGGAACGCGAGGATCGACATTGGCATAATACTCGGCCCCTCCCACGACGATGCGT
>NZ_CDLUDY010000113.1:0-10428 GCF_975968855.1 Petrachloros mirabilis | reverse complement strand
TCTGGTGCGAGAGGGGGGACTTGAACCCCCACGGTTACCCACGAGATCCTAAGTCTCGCGCGTCTGCCAGTTCCGCCACTCTCGCACGGCGGGTGTTGCTGAAACTTGATCCAACTGAGTTAGCAAATAAGCGAAATTACACGTTCCTGTCAGTATTTTGTACCGTCGGATGAGCATGACTGTCAACCCATACTCCCGCAGGGATAAGGGCCAATTTCTCGTGATACCTGCCAAATAATTATAAGTGAGTTTTATGGCATGGTTTTCATGGCATACGAGGTCAGCTGAAATATGCATCAGTTGCTTCACAGGTCCTGTACAATATTGGACGGCCAAACTGTATAATTTATGAAGTTCTACATAATAAGTTCTGCCTGCTAGCAGAGGAGGAGGTAGACCATGCATGTGATGTTGTTACGCGCGACCCTGGCCTTACTGGTAGCATTACTGCTTTCCGGGCCATCTTGGGCATACCGAGATTATCTGACTCCCGAGCAAAAGGCACAATTGGCAAAGATTCAAACCGTGTTGATCAATGCCATAGCTCTATCTGAACAAGGGCCTCTTGATTCGGCCGCCTTTGCCGATGTCGCAACTCGCAGGCTGAGCGAACTTGGGTATACGGTCATCACCGATGCGGCAAAACCTCATGATGCCGTACTCAGGATCAAGTGTGAGCAACGGAAGACATGGGAAGGAACCACGTCTGCAGGTGGTGACGCGGACTTGCCGGATTCGCCTTCTCGGCTCTGGAAAGGACCAGCATGCCAATTGAGTTATCTCTTGGGAGATACGAAGATCAAGTGGCAGAAAGAGGTGCGCACGTCATTTGATGACGCGGTTGCTGCCGCACAGGCAGCCAATGCGGGGAATCCGGGTACCTACGCGATGGCCAAGTTGCAGGAGAAACTCGAAGAGTATGATTTTCCCGTTTTGCTCGCTGTGGAATGGGGACACCCAGAACGATTGCTGAAGCTTCTAGATGCGAGCGACACTCCGCAGGCCAGAAAGATCAAAATTATTTCCCTATTAGGTGAGATGCAGGCGGACGAAGCTCTGCCGAAACTCAAGCACGCGCTCAAAGACCGAGAACTCAATCGAGAAGCCGCAGTTGCGTTAGGGAACATGGGCCCCGAGGGCATCCCCCTTCTCGTCGACATTCTGAAGTCTTCAAATCAGCCCGAGCTTCAAGCGGCCGCAGCCAAGGGGCTGGGGAAAATCGGAGGCATCACTGGTGACGGACGAGTTGTGGATCCTCTGTTGTCGATGCTGGAAGCTCCGGGTATCGATATTGGCGTCCAGACCGAAATCGTCTGGGCTCTCGGGAAGATTCCGGACAAGCGATCATTAGCCCCTTTGAAGGCTTTGTTCTTCAAGGTCTTGAAAATTCGAGATCCCGAAAGCAAGGAGTTGCAGTCCTTAAAAGAGGCCTTGAATTGGTCGACCAAGCAGCTGGATCTGGATGAACACCTCAGTTGACCGTCCTCTGTGTTAGAGACGAACAGGGGTGCGTCGTACAACTAGAGGTTGTGCAGCCTCGTTATCAAGCTCGGCTGTGGAGAAACCCACCTGCCGTTATCCTTATAGATTCGATGCACAGTGCGCACATTTGGTGGCTCTTACCGGGATGGCCGAGAGGCAGTGTGGGCAATCTTTAGTGCTCGGAGCAGCGGCCGGCTGAGGCTTTTTCATTCTGTTGACCTGCTTGACCACCAGGAAAATCACGAACGCGATAATGATGAAATCGAATATCGTTTGAAGGAATACCCCATAGTTGATCGTTGGTGTTCCGGCCTCTTTGGCGGCGGCAAGCGATGGATGGGGTGTGTTGGAAAGATTTAGGAAAAGGCTCGAGAAATCGGCGTTTCCCATCAACAAACCGACGGGCGGCATTAAGATGTCGCTCACAAGGGACGAGACGATTTTCCCGAAGGCACCGCCGATTATGACGCCGATGGCCATGTCAAGCACGTTGCCTTTCATGGCGAATTCTTGAAATTCTTTTAGCATGGCTTGTCCTCCATGTGAGGAGTGAGGTGAACTGCGCGCTTACCGCCGTTATCGCTTTCGCGTGGTATCGAAGCTGTAGCCGAGCGTCAGCAGATACAGGTTATCGGTGTCACCAGTGCCGCTCGGGGGATTATTGTTGTACCGGGTCGTTACCTGGATACCGCTCACAAATCCTTCCCAGATCTTGAAACGCAAACCATTGTCCATCGTCAGATAGAAGTCGCTTCCGTTCTCTAGAGACGGGTAGATTTCGTTATAGTGGTAGAGAGTGATGCCCCCGTCGAACATCGGCCAATCAAATTTCATTGACACCCGTGCGCGCATGGCCGACTTGTCTTCAGCGATCTTAAAATCTTCATTGAAATACGCCAAACCGGCTTCAGTGTAGAAGGTTATGTTCTTGAAAATCCCGCTGTAATCTCCTTGATCGATGATCTGGTAACCAGGACCGCTGGCCAGTGCGGTGCGCATTTTCAGGTCTTGAAAACGATCGTTCTCGAAATACGCGGAGGCGAACCAATAGAACCGCTTAGTGATAAAGAAATCGAGTTTGATCGTTCCCTTCGCATTCCGGGCGACCAGTGTATTCGCGTTGTCACCGTAGACGTAACGACCGTTGATGGACAATCTGAGTTGTTCACTCCTGGCGACGAAATCACCAAGAAAGCTGGCGTTCCGCAAGTGGCTGTTTCCGGTCGTTTGAGAATAGGCACCCGAGATGCTTCCAGTATAAATGACCGGGGGTTGCACGATGGGATTCACTGAAGTCACAGACTTCAAAGGAACCGTCATCGTGCCCTGCATCGGTTCCGCTTTGATATTTATGGTACCCGGCTCACCCTCATCCGCTGTGCCGATCAGGACCGTCCCCTCTTTGAGATGAAAAGGTATCGGGCGAGAAACCTTCAGCTTGGTCACCTCTTCCCATTTGATTTTGATTACGTCACCCGCAGCGGCGCTCTTGATCTTTAAAAGACCATCTTCCATTTCGACGACTTGACCATAAATCACGCTGCCGTCCTTCAACGTAATGATGTCGACCGGTGCGGGGGAAGCAGAAGCCGTCTCCGCTTGAGCACAGACGGCTGGCGTTATAGCAAATGCAATCACTAACACCAGATAGACCCCAAAAACCTTCTTCATTAAATCCTCCGTTTTGAAAATCCAGGCGAAGAGAAGAATGCCAGCCGTTCGGTCCCCGAGGTGACGAGCTTTCCCCCGGTTCGATCTCAAGAAAATACCGTAGTTGTATAACTCAATAGTGTTTGAGCCCGCAATTATGAAATGGTCAACCGTGCACCGCGTGTGTGCCGCGCTGAAAAGGGGGAAGGAAATTAACGACTCCTCGTCCACGTTGTAGAAAATCCAAGGCAGGAAGAGTAGATTCATCGTCTTTTCAGTGAGTAGAGTAGGATCAATCCGTAGCAGTTACATGTGTGCTCTGAGGATTGTACGGGGACTCCCCTCCTCACCTCAAAGAGAGGAGACACGAGGTTTGGCTATCCTTGGCTCCGGTTCAATTTCATGAATTCTCGGTTTTTCCATCAGCTTAGTTGGTCAAATCGACCACAAGCTTGCCTCCCTTTTGTTGAGGGCTTTGCGCGGCGGTGCCATAGCGCGTCGTGCTAGCGGCCAAAGAGGCCCTTCAAGAGGTCCTGTCCCTCTTTTTTCAAATCTGAGGGTTTCGTCGTGCCCTGTATAAGTCCTTCTACGGCACCCTTCAATTTCTCTTGGACCTGCTCCTGGGCTTTTCCGGTTAGGTCTTTCATATCTAATCCGTAAGAAGGATTTTGCGCGCTGCCCGTGATGCGCAATGGCAATCGGAGTCGTCCATCCTTCATTGCTACCTTCGCTATTGGGGAAGAACCGACGATCCTCTGACTGAGCGTCTGGGAGAGGTTCAAATTCAAAGTCAGATTCAACGTTTGGTCGAACCCGATGGTTCCATTGCCGGTGGCTTGGAAATCGTGACTGTCCACCAAGAGCTTTTGGACATTTACCACTCCACGCTTGATGAGGAGGGCCGTTTCAATTGTGGAAAACGCTGTGGCTTTTGATTGGTCGAGATCGATCCCTGCGACCTTCAGTAGCGTCACCGCTTCCTCCATTAGGTTCACCCCTTCGATCTTTCCGTCTTTAACTTCAAGATGTGCAGGACCTTCTAGAAATTTGGTCAGATCGGACATGGAGAAGCCACGTCCCGCTACCGCAATGTTCATCGCCGCAGTTCCGCTGATTGAGACCTTGCTGTCCGGACTCATGGCTTCGAGCGCTTTCCCGATCTGCAATCCCTGAATGGTGACTTTGCCATTGAAAGGTGGCGCTGACGAGCCGATGGAGAGCCCTCCTTGTGCTTTCGCCTGCCCGTCAAACAGCCGGAAAGAAAGGTTTGCCAAGCGTGCATCACTTCCTTTGAGGCCTGCATTCACCTGGAGATTCTTGACGTCGACGGGATTTCTAAGGCCGGTCGCGACCGGGAGATCGGCCGTATTCAAAGAGGGGGACGATAAGATCACGTTTGCCTGCCCGTTAAGAACCGTCCCCTTGACGTTCAACACAGATGGTCCCATGACGACAGCAAATCCCAGATCCGTCACATCGGCCACTTCTAACGGAGAAACCCCTTGCTTGAATGGATAAACTGCCTTCGTTACCGCAACCAGATCTTTGATCTGCACGGGCTTCTCCAGGGGTAGTGTGAGGGGGAGGTCGGCCGTGTTAATGCTCGGAGATGATATTGTCGTGTCCAGCACGCCTTCCACGAACGCCCCCTGCAGATTCAAAGCCGTTTTCCCCACTCCCACCCCAAAGTCGAATTGCTTGATCTCCAATGTTTCGAGAAGGGGGCCGAAACTGCCATCCAGTCTGACCGGAAGGTTGTAGGGCTGTATCGTCGCTCCTAGGTGAATCGTAGGCGTCTGGCCCAGTTTGACGGACTTCAGCAACAGTTCGAGGTTTAGAATCTGATATTCCGTTGTGGGTGTCGTCGACAAATCACGATACGTCAGCTTCCCTCCCTCGATTGATACGTTATCAACCGCCAAGAGAGCCAGTGCCTGGAGAGGGCTGCCAGTCGGCGGCGGTGTGGAGCCTGATCCTGCCGCAGCTTCTTGCGCTGAACCTTTCTGGCCGATCGTCGAAACGTTCAACACCCCAGCCTTGTTTTTGATGACTGTGATGACAGGATCGCGCAGTGTGATCGCTTCGACCTCCACCCTCTTGCTGAGAAGAGGCATGAGTTTCACGCCGACGTCGAGTGAAGTGAGCGATGCGAAGGGACCTGAATTGAACGAAGGGTCATCGAGGATTGCAAAGCCTCCCACGCGGGCACCGATCCGCGGCCAAATCGTCAATCGAATGTCTTGCATCTGAACCTTGCGATTCAGGGTTTCCTCAATCAGCGGCTTGTATTGGTCTTGATACTTGTTGAGGTCGATAAGAAAGGGTAGCAACAGCACGATGCCGAGAAGGAGTACGATGACGACGAGAAGGCCGATGACGATTTTCATATCCTTACGTCCTTTCCTGTCTGATTGCAGTATAGGAAAGCTACGGTGACTGGTCAAACGCACGCCTTGCCGCTCATAGGAACGCATGTTAAGATCCGCAATTCGAAAAAGCGTTGCGGAGAGGTGCGAGAGTGGACGAATCGACATGCTTGGAAAGCATGCGTCGGGGCAACTCGACCGTGGGTTCGAATCCCACCCTCTCCGCCAAATAAAGCTCCCTCGACCGCGGGTCGCTGTGTATGGCAGAGGGGATGATACACGTCAGTGTGTTTAGGGGCCGGGCCCTGTGCAACAGAACCCTGTGAACTCCGCCAGGTCCGGAAGGAAGCAACGGTAAGCAGAACGTTTTGGGTGCCGCAGGATCACCTGGCCCCGCTACGGATTGTGGGAGGTGACATCCGTGGTCTTGAGGAAATGAATTCCCAATTCTTTTAACCGTTCACGGCTAACGCCCTATGGACTATCAAGTTTCTGCGCGCAAGTATCGGCCAGGAACCTTCGACGACGTGATCGGTCAAACTCACGTCGTGCAGACGCTGGTTAACTCCATCAACAGCAAACGAATCGCGCACGCATATCTGTTTTCCGGAACGCGCGGCGTGGGGAAGACCACCGTTGCGCGCATTCTGGCAAAAGCGTTGAACTGCGAACAAGGACCAACCGGCAGGCCCTGCACGACTTGCGTCAACTGTACGGAGATCGCCCAGGGAACATCCGTGGACGTCATCGAAATAGACGGGGCCTCGAATACGAGCGTCGACGATGTGCGGGAGATTCGTGAAAATGTGAAGTTTACACCGTTTCGAGGAGCGTACCGTGTTTATATTATCGATGAAGTGCATATGCTCTCGAACTCAGCTTTCAACGCGTTGCTCAAGACTCTGGAGGAGCCACCGCCTCACGTCGTGTTCATTTTCGCTACGACAGAAATTCACAAGATCCCTGCCACAATCCTTTCGCGCTGCCAGCACTACAACTTCCGTAGAATCGCCAAAACGGAAATAATCGAGCGATTGCGTCACGTGGCGCAACAGGATGCAATCGTGTTGGAGGAGAGGAGTCTTGCCGCATTGGCAAGAGCCAGTGAGGGTAGCATGCGCGATGGCTTGAGTCTGCTTGATCAGGCCGTAGCGTTCAGCGGGAAGACGATCGTACACGAAGATCTTGAAGCCTTGCTTGGAGCAGTCCCGCAGGAGCTGCTCTATTCAATGATGCAGGCCATAACGGCGCAAGACAGTGCCGCGGCGTTGAGGGTGCTTGCGCAGCTCTTGGATCAAGGACACGATCTCAGGGCATTCTGCGCAGATGTCGTCGAGCGTCTCCGTAACGTGCTCGTGGTATCTGTTACATCGGAACAAGAATGGCCGATGTTGATCGAGGCCACTTCAGAAGATCTCGCACAAATGGCCACCGACAGGAAGGCCTTGACGCCGGAACAGCTTCAACAGATCTTCGGCTTCTTCACGCAGGCAGAAGATGCCTTGCGATTCAGCGCCCATCCACGCTTCGTGCTGGAAACTGCAGCGGTGAAGGCCACGCGATTATTTCAGCGCGACGGCATGAAGGGCAACCAGCCTGTTCGATCCGCAACGCCCGCGCGGTCGCCTCAAGTCTCGCCACCCGGATTAGGCAAGGACCAAGTGCCGGAGCGCTCCTCGGCTCCGGTCTCACCGAACCCCCCGACATCTTCCGCGACGGCGTCGAAAGCGTCCGCATCTTCTGGCGCTTCATTGAAGGCGCGTTCCGAAACTCCGGTTGTCCGGACCACGAGGTCAACAGCCGAGGGCTCAATTAAAGAATCAGACCGGACGGCAAGTCCTTTCCCGCTTCCCCCGCTAACGGTGAAGTTAAACTGGGAGCAGTTTCAGGAGGAGGTCGGCCATACGTTCCCCCACATTGCACCATTCCTTGAGATGGGGCGACTGGTCGGCATTGAGGGAAATGTCGCGACCATTGGATTTGCCAGACAGGCGACCGTGGCGCGAGGCATGCTGGAGAAGCCGGATAACATGGAAAGCTTGGTGGCGTTGTGCGAGCGCCTAAGCGGCCAACCTGTACGGCTTCGCATCATCGAATTGACCGAAGCGGATCCGCCCGGTCCCACTATGGCTGAGATGAAGGCGACCAGGATGCAAGAGCAGAAGTTGGTGTTGTTTGAACGGGCGAAATCCCATCCGGTCGTCAAGCAGGCGCTGGAGATATTCGGTGCCGAACTGGCAGATGTTCGGGCAGTCTCGAACCAAAAAGAGGTGCAGGAATGAAGAACCCATTTGGGAATATGGCTAACATCGTCAAGCAAGCTCAGGCCATGCAGGCGCAAATGGCCAAGCTCCAAGAAGAAGCCGCGAGCAAGACGGTAACGGGATCGGCCGGCGGCGGGATGGTTACAGTGACTGCCAATGGATCGATGGAACTGGTTGGCATTGTGATTGATCCGGAAGCCGTGAAAGGCGGAGATGTGGATATGTTGCAGGATCTGGTCATGGCGGCTTCCAACGATGCCCTGAGAAAGGCGCGCCAGATGATGGCTGATCACATGAAGGCCGTGACCGGGGGCATGAATATGCCCGGATTGTTCTGACGAGTCGCTCATGGCAGTTGACCAGCAGGGATTGCTCGCACGACTCGTCCGAGAGCTTGTCCGCCTTCCAGGCATAGGACAGAAAACCGCCCAGCGATTGGCGTTCCATGTCTTAAAAGCCGAGCGGGAGGATGCCTTGCGGTTGGCCGATGCTATCCGCGCCGTGAAAGACGGGCTCTCGTTTTGCCAACAGTGCCGCAACATTGCAGAAGGCGAACTCTGCGAATTCTGTCTTGATCCGAAGCGTGACCGCACGAAAATTCTGGTGGTGGAGGAGCCCAGCACCCTTTATGCTGTTGAACGTGCCGGTGCCTATCGTGGCTTGTATCACGTCTTGCTCGGTTCCCTCTCGCCACTGGACGGGGTCGGACCATCTGACATTAGGGCGGAAGATTTGGTCGATCGTGTCAAGTTGGGGGAAGTGCAGGAAATCATTCTGGCAACGAATCCGACGATCGAAGGAGAAGCCACGGCCATTTATTTGACGAATCAACTGAAACCGCTGGGAGTCAGAGTGTCCCGGATTGCGTACGGAATTCCTGTGGGCATGGACATTGAGTATGCCGATGAAGTGACGTTACTGAAGTCGATCGAAGGCCGAAGGGACCTCTAGGCCTGGTCCCGCACCGATTCGCTGTTTCTCCCGTTGACCACGTTTCCAGGTGCCTGTTATAGTTCCACCTTATTTGTAGACCACCCGCTCACGCTGGTGAAAGATGAAGGCACGATCGTCCACCAAGCACACCACACGAACCTCGCGTCAGTCCACCCTTGCAAAGCGGCCGTCCAAGACCGCGGCTAGTGGCGAAAAGTATGGAATTATCCGTCGAGAACTTCAAAAACAACGAGATGCGATTTTGGAGGAGGCGGGGGGAGGCTTGGCCAAGCGAGGCGGACAGGAGGCATTTCCCGACGTGAGCGACCAAGCTTCTGCTGAAGTCGATCAGAATTTTACGATGCGCATTAAGGAACGTGAACAGAAGCTTCTCAAGAAAATTGATGAAGCGCTCGAGCGATTGAAAAACAAAACGTATGGGACCTGTGAACGCTGCGAAGAAGAAATTCCCTATCCCAGGCTCAAAGCCCGTCCCGTAACCACCCTCTGCATTGCCTGCAAGACACTTCAAGAAGAAGAAGAAAAGATCCGCCGCTAGGCACTTCTGTTCTTGGCGAAGAATGCCCGGGTGCGCTTCAACGCGCACTACCTGCTTTTCAATGCCTTCACACGCTGCCTGACCAAGGCAATCCGATCCGCTTCATCAGGAATGCCCTCTACCAGAGCGAGGTAAGTCTCGTACTCGGTAATGGCGCGTGTGGGATTGGTGGACTCGATCGCTTCGGCAAAATTGAAGCGAGCGATGGCGTAGTTCGGTCTGAGTAAAATGGCTTTCTCGAACGAAGCCAGTGCCGCCTCTTTTTCGCCGAGTTTCTGTTGGGCTGATCCGAGGTTGTTCAGAATTTCGGGCGTGTTCGGCCGAATTTTCAACGACTCGAGCATTTCCTCCTTGGCTTTTTCATACTGACCGAGTCCGAATAACGCCTGCCCGTACCTGTGATGGGCTTCCGCCCTCCAGACTTTGTTCGAGAAACCCGAAACAATGGATTTCTGGTAGGCGTCGGCCGCAATTCCATACTGCTGGCTCCCGCAATAGGATAGTTGTGCCGCCTGACCTCGTGCAAACTGCTGAAGCGAGATGAAGGGCTCTTTATCATCACTCCCCTGGCTATCGATCTGCTGCCCGGATTCGTGAATCCCCGGCTGTCTCAATCGATTCAGGAAATCCCGTCGATAAGGAGAAAACAGCCTGACATAAGGATCAATGGTCATAGAAGCTTGCAGGAGAGTCGGACGCTCTCGAGCCGCTACGACGAGGTATTGCGTGGTTGTTTTCTCGTCTCCGGTTTCGAAGAGAGAGCTTGAATCCATATTGGACTTCGAAGCGAGCTTGGCCACGTTCAGGTAAAACTCAAGTGTTGGATTGAGCTGTGACAAGGTGCGTCGCAGCACCGGATAGGGTTCCAGGTCTAGCCCGGACGGAAAGGTGAACAGTGCGCCGACCAATGTCCCGTCCTCGTCGAAGAAGTAGGACTCATCGCCATGGACGGCGCTTCGATCGGCAGGTATCGATAACTCCTGCCCTGTGCCCCAGGATGTGATTTTGGCAGTTGATGGAGGGTGCCTCCGAAGAAACTCAGCCTTCTGAAGACAGAGGGTTCCCTCTTTGAGGAGGGCAAGATCGGTTTCTGAAGGGGGGAGGTTGCGTCGCGGGGTAGGAGTTTCGCAGCCGGCGATCAGGACAGAGAGACCAATTACGGCAGCCAGCACTG
>NZ_CDLUDY010000112.1:0-6180 GCF_975968855.1 Petrachloros mirabilis | reverse complement strand
GGCAAGTTCATTATCCTGGTCGACGACGAAGACCGTGAGAATGAAGGGGACCTCGTCATTGCTGCCGAGAAAATCACGCCACAAGCCGTGAATTTCATGGCGAAGCATGCGCGGGGGTTGATCTGCCTGGCGCTCACGCCGGAACGGGTCGAAGAACTTCAGCTTCCACAGCAGGCGGTTGAAAACACCGCGACGTTCGGGACGGCATTCACGGTTTCGATCGACGCGCGAAAAGATATTACCACCGGCATTTCCGCGGCGGATCGTGCCACGACGATTCATGTTGCGATCGATCCGAAATCAAAGCCGACCGACCTGGCCAGGCCCGGGCACATTTTCCCGTTAAAGGCACAGCAGGGCGGCGTACTGAAGCGTGCCGGGCAGACTGAAGGGTCCGTTGATCTGGCAAAACTCGCCGGGCTGAATCCCTCCGGGGTAATTTGCGAGATCATGAACGAAGACGGGACGATGGCGCGTGTGCCGGAACTCACCAAGTTTGCGAAAGCACACAAGCTGAAGATGGTGACGATCAAGGCGCTCATCGAATATCGAATGCGACGGGAAACCTTCGTGAAGCGTGTGGCGAGCGCTCGCTTGCCGACCATGTTCGGCGAATTCCAGGCGGTCGCATTTGAGAATGAAGTCGACGGCGTGACGCATATCGCGCTGGTGAAGGGACGGGTGGACGGCGGTGAGCCGACGCTCGTGCGGGTACATTCCGGCTGTTTGACCGCCGACGCCTTAGGTTCGTTGCGGTGTGATTGCCGCGATCAGCTTCACAAGGCGATGGAGATCATACAAAAGGAAGGCCGCGGCGTGCTGCTGTACCTGAATCAGGAAGGCCGCGGCATCGGGTTGCTCAACAAGATCAGAGCGTATGGGCTGCAGGACGAGGGGAGTGACACGGTTGAAGCGAACCTGAAGCTCGGTTTTAAGGCGGATCTGCGCGACTATGGGGTAGGCGCCCAGATTTTGGTGAATCTCGGCCTGCACGCAATCAAGCTGATCACGAACAATCCGCGCAAGATAGTCGGGATCGAAGGCTACGGGTTGAACGTCGTGGAGCGCGTGCCGATCGAAATGCCGCCGCGTGACGCGAACGTGAGATATCTCCGGACCAAGAAGAAGAAGTTGGGGCACATTCTGAAGAAGGTCTAGTAAGGGCCGGTTGGATTGGTCTCTTGCTCACGCAACGCGCGGGCTAAGAAGCCCCTCGTTGGACGCGCGCAGTGAGCCCAACCCAACCGACCCTTCCAGTCTGTGCCGGGGGAAGGAAAAGCAGGAGAGCATGAAACTCCGTAAGGGTTCGCACAATGCAACCGGCTTAAAGTTCGGGATCGTTGTTGCGAGGTTCAACAAATTCGTTACAGGGAAGTTGCTCTCATCCTGTCGCGACAAGCTGACGAAGCACGGTGTTGAGGCCGATCACATCGAAGTCGTACGGGTGCCGGGGGCATTTGAAATTCCGCTTGTGGCGCGGACGTTGGCGGCGACGAAGCGGTTCGATGCGGTCATTTGTTTGGGCGCTGTAATCCGCGGGGACACGCCGCATTTCGAGTACATCAGTGCGGAAGCGAGCCGAGGTATCGGACAGGCGTCGCTTGAAACAGATGTTCCGATCATTTTCGGGGTGTTGACGACCGAGACAGTGGCGCAAGCCATCGAGCGGGCGGACCCTGCCAAGTTCAACCGCGGGGGCGAAGCGGCGAAGTCGGCGATCGAAATGGCGACGGTTATGCGCATGATTCGAGCGACAGCGGCTCCGGCATTCGAGTCTGGTGCCGTGAAGAGCAACGGCGGAAAGACACGCGCGACGCGAAGGCGTGCCAAGTAATCCATGGGATCTCGCCATCAATCGCGTGAGCGGGCATTGCAGATTCTTTTTCAATACGACATCCACGGGAAGCCGGGGCTTTGGCTCGATGAATTTTGGAAGCCGCTCAAGGACGATCAGGAGTCACGAGCCTTCGCAGAAAAACTCGTTGCCGGTGTCTTGGAGCATAAGAAGGAGTTGGATGAACTGATCGGCCGGTATGCGACCAATTGGAAAGTGAGTCGCATGCAGGTCGTAGATCGGAACATCCTCCGGCTTGGCGCGTACGAGCTTCTCTGGCTCGATGCGGTGCCGGCTAAGGTGACGATGAATGAAGCCATCGAACTGGCTAAGGATTTCGGCGACGACGACGCTGCGAAGTTCGTGAACGGGATTTTGGATAAGGTGCTTGCGAGCGAGCCGGCGCTCGATGCGAAAAGGCTGGAGGCTAGAGGCAACGGGCGAGCGGGCTAAAAGAAACAATTCGAGCGGATAGGCTGATCGGTCTGAAACCTATAGCCACCGGCCTCGCGTCTCTTGTCCGTCTTCGGAGAATGCAATGATCGATCGATATACCAGGCCGAGAATGAAAGCGCTGTGGGATCTCAAGCACAAGTATGAAATCTGGCTCGAGGTTGAATTGCAGGCTTGCGCTGCGTTCGAACGGACAGGGCAGGCGCCGCGCGGCACCGCCGCCAAGATCCGCAAGAAGGCCAAGATCAATGTGGCGCGGATTGCCGAAATCGAAAAGGTGACCAAGCACGATGTGATCGCCTTTCTGGAGTCCCTCATGGATACGGTCGGGCCGGAACATCGGTTTCTGCACATGGGCCTCACTTCGTCGGATATCGTCGATACTTCGCTTGCAGTGCAAATGACCGAAGCCTTGGACCTGATTCTGGAAGGGGTAGAAGGCTTGCTTACGGCGTTGCAGCGGCAGGCGTTGCGCCATAAGAACACGGTCATGGTGGGTCGTTCGCACGGGATTCACGGCGAGCCGATCTCGTTCGGGTTCAAGCTGGCGATTTGGTTCGAAGAAGTCGGCCGCCATTTGGAGCGGCTGCGTCAAGTAAGACAGGAAATCGCTGTCGGCAAACTCTCTGGGGCAATGGGTACTTTCGCCCATCAAGGGCCTGAAATCGAAAAATATGTTTGTACCAAGTTGGGCCTTAGGCCGGACCCTGTTTCGAATCAGGTCGTTCAGCGGGACCGCCATGCGGCCTATGCGACGGCACTGGCACTGCTGGCTGCGACAATTGAAAAAATCGCGACGGAGATCCGGCATCTTCAGCGGACCGAGGTGCAGGAAGCGGAAGAATATTTTTCGGAAGGGCAAAAGGGCTCGTCGGCCATGCCGCACAAGCGGAATCCGATCGTGTCGGAAAACCTCTGCGGTTTGGCGAGGGTAGTGCGCGCGAACAGTTTGGCGGCGATGGAGAATGTTACGCTCTGGCACGAGAGGGATATCAGTCATTCCTCGGTCGAGCGCGTGATCATGCCGGACAGCACGATTCTGATCGATTACATGCTGGCCAAGGTGACGGATCTCATCAAACACCTCGTCGTCTATCCGGCGAACATGAAACGCAATCTCGACCTGACCGGAGGCCTTGTCTACTCGCAGCGGCTACTCCTGACTTTGATCGAGAAGGGAGCACAACGGAAAGAGTCATACGAGGCGGTGCAACGGAACGCGATGGCGTCGTGGAAGGGAGCCGGGGGACTTCAACACTTGGTGGAGCGGGATCCCTTTATTTCCCAACACCTCAAGAAGAGCGAAATTGCGGCCTGCTTCAACCCGAAATACTATCTGCGGCATCTCGACCAGATCTTCCGCAGGGTTTTTCGAGGCAAGCGGGTGCTGGCGTCAAAACGAAGGAGGGCTCGATGACACTCCAACGATTTGTCCGGGTGGCGCTCCTGCTTTCGATGATGTCGGTGGTCGGCGCAGGATCATCTGACGCGGCCGCCGATCGGGAAAACTTGCTAAGTGCCCCCGGTGTGTATGGGACGTTCGCGGTCTATAGCTTGGAGGAAGATTGGGCCAAGCTGGAGACTCCGCATCGGATTGCCCAGCTGACCGCCATGCGCGGCGTGGTCGCGCAATACGGTGAGAAAGCTGTCATCGATCTGTATCTGCTCCGCGGCCTTTCCGATCATGCCGATATCATGTTCCGCATTCATGCGCTGGACCTCCGCACGACGCAAAAGTTCCTCGTCGATCTCCGGAACAGCTCGTTCGGCCGGTACCTTAAGTCGGTCTGGCTCATGAACGGCCTGACAAAAAAGGCGAATTACGTTCCCAGTTTTTCCGACCAGATGAAAGCGGATCTCAAGGGACCGAGTGTCGCCGGACCGAATCCCTATGCAATCGTGATCCCGATCCGGAAAAGCGCAGAGTGGTGGGCGCTGGATCAGCAGTCGCGTACTTCGATGATGCAGGAACACACGGCTGTGGCGCTTCCCTATCAGAAGACCATCAAACGGAAGCTCTACCACTCGACCGGTCTTGACGGCGCCGATTTCATTACGTATTTCGAAACGGCGAATCTGGAGGAATTCCAGAACCTGATTCTCGCGCTCAAACAGGTGAAGGAATTTCAGTACTCTCGTCGGTTTGGTCATCCGATCTGGTTGGGAACGGCCAAGTCGGTGGACGAGATTATCGAAACATTTGCGCAATAAGACGTGTTCGACGGGAACCTATTATGACGGCAGGCTCGCTGCTCTACGAAGGCAAAGCCAAGAAGATTTTCTCGACTGGAAATCCTGATCAGGTTTTGCAGTACTTCAAAGACGACGCGACGGCGTTCAACGCCCAGAAACGCGGCACGATCGTCGAAAAGGGCGTCATCAACAATAAAGTGTCGGAGCGGTTGTTCCGGTTGCTGGAACAGAACGGCGTGCCGACGCATTTCGTTGAGCGCAAGAGCGATCGGGAAATGCTCACGAAGAAGGTCACGATCGTGCCGGTTGAAGTAGTCGTACGAAACGTCGTAGCGGGTAGTTTGGCGAAACGGCTGGGATTAAAAGAAGGCGAGGTCATTCAACCGGCCATCGTCGAGTGGTACTACAAGAACGATGCGCTGGGCGATCCGTTGATTGCGGATGAGCATATTCGATTGCTGAAGCTGGCGACGCCGGAGCAGTTGGCGGAGATCAAGCGGCTGGCTCTGAAGATCAATGGGCTGTTGCAGCCGTTCTTTGCTGGACGGAAGATGATTCTGGTCGATTTCAAGCTGGAATTCGGGCTGCACAACGGAAAGTTGATTCTGGCCGATGAGATTTCGCCGGACACCTGCCGGTTTTGGGATCAGACGACAAAAGAATCGATGGATAAGGACCGGTTCAGGAAGGATTTGGGAAAGATTGAGGAGGCGTATCAAGAAGTATTGAAGCGGGTGTGTGGATAGAGAGGTTGCGCTATGCAGCCGTTCGCTTCACAGCCTCACGGAACGACCCTTTCGGATTCGGCCTGGCGGAAGCCTTCGGAAATTCCCTCGCGGACTCGGTCAGTTTCCGCTTTCCTTCCAGGCCGAGCCTCGAAGGGCCCCCGCTCCTCCCGGCAAGTTCGCTCACGGCAGCATGGCGCCGAGTAGACGCCTCTCCACATCCTTGGGGGGAGAGAGAAGAAGAGGAAGGGATGGTAAGAGGATTTTTGAACTACGGCTTGGTGGCGGCGGTGGTGGTATGGGCTGCGGTGCTTGCCATGATGGCCTATCGGCTCCAAGATTCACCATGGCGCTGGGCCTTTATTGGGCTGGTCTTGTTGGGGATCGCAACGGTATTTGGAATTTTTAAAATTCGAAAGTATGTCGACGAACAAATCAAAGCATCGGATGAGAAGAGGAGTAAATCGTGAAAGCCAAGATCCATGTGACGCTCAAAGCCGGCATTCTTGATCCGCAGGGGAAGGCCATCGAGCACGCGCTCGACTCGCTGGGGTTCAAGAACACGGCGAATGTGCGAGTCGGTAAGTATATGGAATTGGACGTGGCTGAGACTGATAAGGCCAAGGCCGAGGCTGAGGTCAAGGCGATGTGTGAGAAGCTGTTGGCGAACACGATCATCGAGGAATATCGGTACGAGTTACAGTGAGATGGCAAGATGGCAGGACTTGGTTTCGTGCTCGCGCAACGCGCGGCCTCGGAAGGCCCTCGTTGGACGCGCGCAGTAAAACCAAATCCTGCCATCTGGCTGCAACAATATTGGAGTGAAGGGGATGAAAGTCGGAGTCATTGTTTTCCCTGGCAGTAATTGCGATCACGATTGCGAGCATGTGTTTCAAGATGTGCTGGGGCAGTCGGTGGAGATGATTTGGCACAAGGAAACCTTGCCGACCGGGCTCGATGCCATTGTGGTGCCGG
>NZ_CDLUDY010000111.1:0-10306 GCF_975968855.1 Petrachloros mirabilis | reverse complement strand
GTCATGGGTCCGTATTCTGCCTCCAAGTTTGCGTTGGAGGCCTTAACGGATGCGTTGCGGATGGAGCTGAGGCCGTGGGGGATTGCGGTGTCGATCATCGAGCCGGGCGCGATTGCCACTCCGATCTGGAACAAGTCGGTGCACCAGGCGCTTGAATTGGAATCCTCCGTCAGCGCAGAAGGCAGGTGTCTGTACCAGACGACGGTTCACCGCGTGAAGGAGGCGGTGGAGGATGCCGCGAGGCGGGCGATTCCTGCCGATGCCGTAGTGGATGTCGTGCTGCACGCGTTGACGGCTGCACGTCCGAAGACTCGTTACTTGGTGGGAAAGGACGCCAAGATTCGGGCGTTCATGGCGAAGTGGTTTCCCGACAGACTGCAGGACTGGATTTTAAAGAAGGCGATGAACTTGCCGTCGTAGGTAATGAGAGGAGAACCCGATAACGGGTATGATCAGCCGACGAGGTCGGGATTGAGGCGCGACATCGATTTGATGGAGAGGGCCTTGATTTCGTTATAAATGATGGCGCGGCCCGCCTGGCGAAGCCTGGTAAAAATACCTTCCACGATAACCTGTTCACCTTCGTGCACCTGGACACGCCCCAGACCAATCACCTTGACTGTTCCAGCCGTATCTTTGAGCAGGAACCCATAAGCCGGCTTCCCCTGTCGATTTGTGGCTAACTGAATGTTCGTCACCTCGCCGGACACGACGACTGCCTGCCTGTCGTATTGTTCCGGATGGGTGATGAGGTCGGCGAGATCAAGTATCCCGGAGGCAGACGCCATCCCTGCCTGAGGAAAGAAGACGGTCAGGAGCAGAATGACAGGTCCGTAACTTTTGAGGAGGTCTGAAAGCAAAGACTGAGAATTGCCCTGAATTATTTTTGCCATAACTCTAATGTGTAGTATATCGGCTCGCAGTAGAATTGTGAAGGGAAAGTGCTACCATTTGTCGGAAGCGCGGCCGCCCGATACGTCCTCTCCCTTGAAGTTCTTGAGAATCTCTAATTGAATATCCGTCAACGGTTTTTCCTCGGTGGCCGGTGGACCTTCCAACGCAGCGGCATCGACTTTCGGGATCGGGGCGGTCCGCTTCAGAAGTTCGTCAGCCAATCCCTCCGGGCTAGTATCGAGATCGTTCATAATGGCGGCCAACCGCTGCAGGCCGAACAGATTTCTCGTAACTTCCGAGTGCATGGCATTCGAGCTGGCTCCTTGAACCAACGAAAGCCAGAATTTGGTTTCCTGGTCTTCAGCCAGCGCGCCCCATGCAAGGAGTGTCAGCTTATCGATGAGGTTCGACTCCGTCCGCTCCAGACCATCATAGGTCGAGAGTGACCGCTCGACTGGTCTTGTCGCGAGTACCGTGAACGTTTCCTTCCACAAATCAAGCGGGGCGGTTTGTGTTGCTGCAACCGCTGCATTGCGCTGGATGGCCGCTTGGAGTGCCTGGATGTATTGGGTCAGATACTTCATTTTGCGCGCCGCCAGGCTGCCGGCCGGTATTCCCCAAATATGTGCGATCTCGTGGTCTTGAAGGGGGGTCATGTCGGCGGTGTAACGTTCCCGTTGCGCAATATCAAGCCGTTTTCGGTATCGATCGGCCAGGCGGAGCTGTGTCTGCATGTCGATCGCCAAGCGTTGTTGCTGGTACTCGTCCGCAGTGATCTCGTCAGCGTCCCAACGTTTGTCGAGAGCCCGGAGAACCGGTTTCGGTACGGCGGTGCGGGCCTGTGTTTTCAGCTGATTGACTGCTTCTGCCGTCATGCCGAATCGACCGGTCAGGAGCTCGGCCGTGCGGTCAGCCATGGCATTGCGTAGTGCGAGGAGTTTCGAGAGACAATCGCATTGCAGCCGGGTCCGTTCCCGTTTCAGTCTCACGTACCGGAGATACAGGTCGCGCTTGTCCCGAACAGCCTTGAGCGCCTCCTGTGTCAGAATGTTATACGCGGGTTTCGTTCCCGAGACGCAGCGCGGATCGGGACGATCTGCCGTCATATAGTTGATGTCTTCCTCCGTCACGTCGAAATGTTGCAGCAGGATCAGGCGCAGCATGATTCTGCCCTGCACCGGCATCGCGGCGATGACGGATTCGATCAAGGCCGGCGTCAGCGGAGAAGAAGCGGTCGTTGTGGTGTTGTCTGTTGCGGTTTCCATAGGTGTTTAGGCTGTTCCTGTTTGCTGGTTTTCGAGATAGACGGCGACGTATTCTCGGAGGTCTTGCACGCTTCCGCTTGTAAACAGTTCACGGGGAATTTCCACGCGTGTCAGAGTAGCTGGATCGACGCCCCGTTCGCTAGCGTATTCCTCGTCAATGTAAAGGCTGACTGATCCGTCTGAGTGGCGTATGGCGTAAAGAGCATTGGTATCGGACATGTCGATATCTCAATTGTACGTATGTACGTACGGCCCTACCGGGCGCGCCTTTAGAGGTAACATATGGGGATTTGGCCTGTCAAAGCGGATCGGCGGAAATGATGATCTGTTGGTCGCTTCTGCCCGCGGTACACCAGAACCGATTGGAATTTCACATCATGGGAGGTGCTCGCACGCCGAAATGTGCCCCTACCCGTGACCCGGGCGGGTGAGAAAATTGCGCGCAATGGGAGTCCAAGCGGTTTCCGTGCTTCATATGGGAGAAATGAGCGAACTCGGAGGGATCATTGGGCAGGTTTGTGAAGGAGAACGTGGCGACGCCAGAGGAGGTAGAGGGTCGAGAGGACGATGGCGATCAAGAGCGTGTTCCTGATTCGACCGGGACCGAAACAACTCAGGTTCACCAGACCATTGGTGAATCCGTAGGCGGCATAGACCAAATAGATGAACAGAGACCAACGGCGGAGTTTCATGAATCCGTATCCCACGGTCAAATGGAGGGCGGGAGAGATGGCCTTGGTGAGAAATCCCGGGATGCCTTCGGGTTTGGTGCAGTAGAAAGGCAGGAGGTAGTCGAGATTCATCAGGATGATCCAAGTGTCGTTCAGAGCACTGATGAACAAGAGGAGTCCGAGAAATCGGATGTCGTGTCCCCGGTGCCAGACTTCGTGCCAGGTCAGTATCCATGATGCCGGTTTTCCTATTTGCCAGAGATAGGCGTCGTAACTTTGGAGTGCCCACCAAGGCAAAGCCAGGATCATAAAGAACAGGACTTCTGCGGCGCGTCCGGAAATTATTCCGAGGGCAAGACTGGCGAGGACGAGAAAGACTGTCACGACAAAGGCGATGCTTGCTTGGCGGAGGCGACCCTGAGAGAGTTGGCCCAATCCGGGGAAGATGGCCGAGAGAAATGCGGCACGTCTGTCAAAGAGATCGGCCATCATGAAACAGGAAAGGCCTTCGATCGAACGATCGAAGGCCTTTCATCTCCTTCACCCTCAACCTGCGTGTGCTATCCGCCCAGGGTGTCGAGGGTTTCCTTCAAGCTGCCACGGATGCAGGTGAAGATCGGCGTGTCGCGCAAGGTGTAGCGCGAACCTTCCGTTTCACGCAAAGCCATCACGAGATCGAGGAAGTCTTCCGGCTTGTCGCTCTCGAACGCAACCACCCATTCCTGATCGTCAAGGCCGAAGGAATAGGTTGTGTTCAGTTTCACGGAAGGGAAACGATGGCCGACTTCGATATGTTCATCCATCATACCCTGGCGAGCCGCCTTGGTGAGCAGAAACCATTCGCGGGTTTTCAAAAATGGATAGACGAAGATGTACTTGGCTTTCCCCGGGATAACGGTGAGCCGCTTGCTTTCCTGCCCTTCGTGCGAGTGGTTGTCGACATAGATGGATCGCTTGGTTATGGACAAGTAGGAGTAAGGCGTCGTGATATAGCGACCCAGGCCCGAAGCCAGTATTTTCGTGCTCATCTGCTGAAAGAGTTCGAGCTCGTAGCTGATCCGCCACAGCATGAAGTCGCAATCGCCGCGGATCCCGACAGTGGTGTAGGGGATGACCAGAACTTTTCCCGCGTAATCTTCGACGGCGCGAAGGAATTCCTGCTTCCCCTTCGTCCGCTCATCTTCCGGCAGCCGGCGCCAGGCCGGATCGACCTTGTAGAAGGCGAAGTTGACGTATTGTCGCTTGGGTGTCTGTTGCCCCGGCTGTTGTTCGTGGCCTGCCATGAACTCCTCCGTGTCACGTCTTAAGAAAACAAGATTGGATAAAGGAAAGACTGAATTCTGTACCACTTCGTGTTTTGCTTTGTCAACGGGGCGGGAGAGCCTCCCGCCGCTCGTTGACAGGCAAAAATCGTTCTGCTACAGGCACAGCATGAACCGGATCACAGGCGCGTTGTGCACGACTTTGGTGGCCGGCTTTTTTGCCGGCAGTACCTCCCTCGCGGTTGCCATTGATGTTCAGCCGACTCAGGAACAGATTCGGGCTGCGATTGATCGGGGGCGGGATGCCGCCATGCAACATAGTCCGCCTGATGCTTTCTACGTCCGTTTCGGGGCGAGGGAAGATTTACATCCCAGCGGGTTTCTGGTGACGAAGCTGGGAGCCCTCTCCGTGATGGCCACGCATATGGCGCTGCGCGGGCTTGAGCCGAGCGATGCGGATATCGCGCAGGTACTCGACGCCAAAACCATGTTGATCAGTGCAACGATCTTTGGGAACGTGCCGAACTTTGCCGTCGATAGTTATATGGTGATGGATCAAGGGGGTAAGACGATCAACCCGGTCACGGTCCGATTCGATTCGCGGGCGAATCGGAGTTCCGTCTGGCCGGATGTCCCGCGATTCAAGGCCAAAGTTGTGGCATCGTTCAATTATCAAGATTTCGATCCGGTCGCGCCGACAACGGTCACGATTTTTCCTGCCAACGGCGGCGAAGTCACATTCCCGCTCGACTTTTCCCAGATGAAGTAGCGGCCTCATTCTCGCCTATGTATCGACCACGTCGTCGAATAGTCGTTCCCGTGGCTGAAACGATTGCGATCGGTTCCGAATTGCTCGTCGGCGGCCGGACCGACAGTAATTCGCTGCTGATTTCTGAACTGTTGGGCGAACTTGGAATTGAGGTTCGATTCAAATCGGTCGTGGGTGACAGCCGGGCCGACATCGTGAAGGTGTTGAAGTCAGCGGCCGGCCGTGCCGGTGTGATCGTGATGACCGGTGGACTTGGGCCGACTGTGGATGACTGTACGAGGCAGGCGGTTTCCGCATTGACTGGAAAACGTCTTGCGCGGCGAAGAGAAGCTTATGACGGATTGAAGGCGCGATTGGCCCAGTGGGGAAGGACACCGAACAAAGGTCAATTGCGCCAGGCGCTTGTGCCTTCCGGCGCCTCGGTGCTTACGAATCCGGTCGGTTCCGCGCCCGGCTTCTGGATGAAGTGGAGAGGGACGATTCTGATCGCCTTGCCCGGCGTGCCGAGTGAAATGGATGCGATGATGAAAGGCGGAGTGATTCCGTTACTCTTGAATGAGGTGAACAGCCGGGTCCGTTCCGGTTCAAGACGCATTGTGCGGCTGGTGTTCCATACCTGGGGATTGCCGGAAGCGGATGTCGATATGAAACTGACGGGCCTCATGCCGAAGCAGGTACCAGTCGACCTTGGGTTGCTAGCCTCGCCGATGGGTGTGCTGGTGTCTTTGACGACAAGACCAAGGGCCGTCGTTGAGGACAAATTAATGACGAGACTGGCCAACGATGTACGTCTGCGTCTTGGCGAATGGATTTTTTCTGAGGGACGAGAGACGATGGAAGAGGTGGTCGGACGTTTGTTGATCGAGCAGAACCGCACGATCGCGCTGGCTGAATCCTGTACAGGCGGCTTGATCGGGCACCGTATCACGCAGGTTCCGGGTTCGTCGGCCTACTTCGATCGCGGCGTGATCTGTTACAGCAACAAGGCGAAGAGCGACCTGCTCGGGGTTCCTCCTGCGGTCATCGACAAACACGGTGCGGTCAGTCCTGAAGTGGCCGCGGCAATGGCTAAAGGGGTACGCGAGCAAAGTGCGGTTTCTGTCGGGTTGAGTGTCACGGGGATCGCAGGGCCGAGCGGTGCCACTGCGACTAAGCCGGTCGGGCTCGTGTATATCGGACTTGATGCGGACAATGGTGACTGCATCACGAAGGAACATCGTTTTCACGGAGACCGGTCGGTCATTAAACAGCGCGCTTCGCAGGCGGCGCTCGACCTGCTGCGCCGGTGGCTCCGGTCCCAGGTCGGCCGATGATCCGCACATTTCTCGCGATTGAACTTTCCGAACCGCTTCGCCTGGCAGTCTCGAGACTGCAATTAGACATCAAACAACAGTTGAATCGAGACCTCTCTCGAAACGCGCGTATATCCTGGGTACAGTTGGCCTCGATTCATCTGACGATTAAATTCCTCGGCGACATCGACGAACAATTAGTTGCTCCCATGCAAGAGGCGATCGGTGAAGTTGTGCAGCGGTACGGTGCTTTTCAGATCCCGCTCGATCGCCTCGGTGTGTTCCCTCGTCTCCAGCAACCGAGGGTCTTGTGGGTCGGGCCCACGGAACAATGGGAACAGGGTGAAGAAGGCGATCGCCTCGCGTCGTTGCACCGGGCCGTGGATGACTGTTGCGGAACGTTGAATCTGGCGTTGGATGAGCGGCCCTTGACCCCGCATCTCACGCTTGCCCGCTTCAAGGAAGGTGAACGATCGGTGGGCCAGGCGTTGGCGAAGAGTGGGATTATGGATCGACCGGTGGCTCTCGGATCGTTGGCGGTGGAATCCGTGGTGCTGATGAGGAGTGAGTTAAGACCGGCTGGGCCTCGGTATACGAAGTTGTGGGAGGTCCCGCTGTCGACGAGAGAGTGAGAGATGCACTGAGGACACTCGTTCTTCTTGTCCGGCATTCAAGGCAGGCAAAAGTTTGCCCGGTCGGCGGGGGGGAGGGTTATTTCTGTTGTGGCTGTTCTCGCATGGTCGCGCAAAACACGGCCACGAGCGAAGGATCGAAGGCGGTGGCGGCCTGCTGTTCGATGCTCTCCAAGGCTGCTTTCATGGAAACAGGTGTGGCGCCAGGTTTGTCCGCCGTTAGCTCGTCGAAGGTTTGCGCGAGCGACACGATGCGCGCTAACAGGGGAATCCGGTCTTCCTTCAAGCCGAACGGGTAGCCGGTGCCGTCCCAGCGTTCATGATGTAACGCAATGACTTCTACGGCCTCCGCCGGTAATCCAATCGCCCTTCCGATGCGTGCTCCGAGGTCGGGCCGATGCCGGTTTCGCTGTCCGTCGTGATGAAGGATGGGGCTGCCATTGCCGCTGATCAGGTCCAAATCGTGCGCGAGGGCGGCGAGCGAGAGGTTCTGCTGATCGGCCAGGGGGAGTTGAAGCTTGTTGGCGATGAGGGTTGTGTAAAAACTAACCCGATTACCATGATTGACGAGATGGCGGTCTTTAGCTTCCAGGAGGTCGGAGATCAGTTGAATCAGCGGTGAGGTACTTTCCCGGCTTGAGACTTCCAATAGCCCGCTTTTGACCAGTTTGGCGTACCGGCTCATGATGTCCTGCCAGGCATAGGTGCAGGCAGGGTCCTGCCCCCACAGCGCGGCATTGTCGACAAGCGCAGCCCGGAGCATGTCGAGGCGTTGTTTCTTTCGCGCTGTTTGTAAACTGATCGAGAGCAATTCAGAAGCATTGAATGGTTTCAGGAGGAACCCTGCGGCGCCGTGGCGGACGCAGTCCATGGCCGACTGTAGGGTGCCGTAGGCGGTAACCATGATGACTTCGATCTCACGATGGGTTCGTTTGATTTCTTTGAGGATTTCGGAGCCGGACTGATCGGGCAGTTTGAGGTCGAGAGTGATCAGATCCACTCCCTGTTCGTTAATGACCGCAAGCGCCTTCTTTCCATCTTCTGCCGTAAGAATATTAAAGTCTTTCTTTAAGGTCAGGGTCAGAGCGGCACGCGGTGCTGATTCGTCGTCGACGATCAGGACGGTTGGCTTCGCTTCCGCGATTTCTTGTGGGATGGCTACTGACATACTTGATCTGTATGCCGTATCTCTGGTTTCGTCAAGGAATTCGCGAATGGATGCATCCGGAGAAACGCTCGAGTCAGGTGCTTGACCGGCCTCTGTCTTCGTACTAGATTGTTTTTATGAAATACGCGCTGGGTATTGCCGCTCTGCTGATGCATTTGGCCCTTCCTGTTCACGCTGAAGGACCGCCTGCATTCGACCCCGACCAGCCCTTCAATGAAGCCATGGAGCGCTATGCGCTGGAATCGTTGTTCGGCCGGGCCCTTGAAGAGCTGGAGGATCATTTCGACATTTCAGGGAATCTCGATTTTGATGAGGCGGGTGGGACCAGAAACCGGTGGTTGCAGTTCAGGTTCTATCCGGACGGAAAGTCTAGGTCAGATCAATATGTGGCGGCTGAAGGCTGGTTCGGCCCTTCACAGGAATCAGGGCGGCAGGAGTTTCATTTCCGCTTCTCCGTGCCGAAATCGCCACCCTCTCCTCGATACGAAAATGTGCTGTAGCTTCGTCTCCGCGTATTTGAAATCCCTCCATTTCAGGAAGTAGAGTCCTGTATTCTCCGCTAGGTTTCTCCCGGCTAACTAGGTATAATTCGCCACGTTTCACCCTGACGAGGAGGAATTGTCCATGGCAGAAAAAGACGACAAGAAGCGCGCTCTGGATCTGGCTCTCTCCCAAATAGAAAAGCAATACGGGAAAGGGGCCATCATGAAGCTGGGTGGCGCTGAGGCACCGGCGGATGTTCCTGCGATCTCGACGGGGTCATTAGGACTTGATATCGCTTTAGGGGTCGGCGGGTTTCCCCGCGGACGTGTGGTGGAAATTTTCGGTCCGGAAGCCTCGGGGAAAACGACTCTGACGCTCCATGCGATTGCCGAGGTTCAAAAGGATGGCGGAGTGGCGGCCTTCATCGATGCGGAGCATGCGTTGGATCTGGCCTATGCCAGGAAACTCGGTGTGCAAGCCGATGATCTGCTCGTGTCCCAACCGGATACCGGGGAGCAGGCGCTCGAAATCGCCGAAACGCTGGTGCGAAGCGGCGCCATTGATTTGATTGTGGTGGACTCAGTCGCCGCGCTGACGCCGCGGGCGGAGATCGAAGGCGAGATGGGCGATTCTCATATGGGATTGCAGGCGCGTCTGATGTCGCAGGCCCTGCGAAAGCTGACGGGAGCGATATCGAAATCACAGACAACGGTGATCTTCATCAATCAAATCCGCATGAAATTGGGCGTGATGTTCGGCAATCCCGAGACGACGACGGGCGGCAACGCCTTGAAGTTTTACTCCTCGGTACGCTTGGATATCCGCCGGATCGAATCAATCAAGGAGGGTCAGGAGGTCGTCGGAAGCCGTGTTCGGGTCAAGGTGGTGAAGAACAAGATGGCGCCGCCGTTCAAGCAGGCCGAGTTCGACATCATGTTTGCGCAAGGTATTTCGAAGACGGGTGAATTGGTCGATCTCGGCGTGGAAAAGAAGGTGTTGGAAAAGTCCGGTGCCTGGTATTCCTACCGCGGGGAACGCCTTGGCCAGGGACGTGATGCGGTGCGGGACATGTTGGCTTCCAATCAACCGTTGGCCCGTGAGATCGAAGGCAAGTTGCGCGAGCTGGCCGGCGTGCCCGGGCGTACCGCAGAGAAACCTGCCGCATCATCGGTGAAAGATGAGAAGCGGGAGGACAAGAGGGCTCACAAGGTCGGCGCCTGAAGAACTCAAGGGTTATAGGGATGCTGTGCAGAAGCGCAGCGAGCTTCTTGGGCTTTTTATCGGCGGAATCGGATGGTCAGGGCCCTCACTAGGCAGTGGTGTGAAACGGCGCATTCCCGAATCTTCGGAAGAATGGTTCCAGTGCGCAGTGCGCTATCTCGCCAGATTTGATCGCACGGCGGCTCAAGTCGAACGCTTCCTCAGGAATAAAGGGGCATCACCCCCTCAAGCCAAGCAGGTTATCAGGCGACTCTCTGACCTCCGTTATCTTGATGATCAGGGATATGCGAAGCGTTGGGTCGAAGGCTATTTGGCCCGTCGGCCGATGGGGAGGGAGAGACTCAAGTTTGAGTTGTGTGCGAAAGGGTTGCCCGAGGTATTGGTATCTTGCGTCATTCAGGAAGCGTTTGACGCCGTTGATGAGGAATCGTTGGCGCGAAGGGTGCTTCAGGAGAGGAGCCGGAACCGGCGCCGGCTTCTTCCGAGGCAGGCGGAAACGCTCCTACGTCAGCGGGGTTTCGGTGAGGAGACCATTGAGCGTATTATAAGTGGTCTTACTCAGAGCAAGGGATGGGATTCATGACGAAGAGTGCACAGGATATCAGGCAGTCCTTCATCACCTATTTTGAACAACAAGGCCATCAGTCCG
>NZ_CDLUDY010000110.1:0-9449 GCF_975968855.1 Petrachloros mirabilis | reverse complement strand
TCGCCGTAGCGAGCCGGCGTACGATAGTCCAGTTCGGCGCGCACCACGACAAACGCTCTCCCTTCCTCGAGAAGACGGGCCACCGAAAGTCCCCGCTCTTCAAGATAATGCGTCCTGGCCCGCTCGAAGTATTTGAGGTAGTTTGCATAGTACACCACACCGCCGCAGTCGGTATCTTCATAGTAGATCTTGACGTCCATCTCAGAGCAAGAGCGTAGGAAATTTCGGCAAGGACGTATCTGGAACCCCCGTCAACTTGATCACGACATCGTACAACTGTTGTACACGTTCGGGCTTGATCGTTTCGAACCCGTGGCCGAGGACGGATTGATTCGCAGCATCAAGTAACGGTTTCATCTTCGGCCATTCGCGAAGGAACGATTGGCCCATCTGATCACCCAATCCTGCCAGGACGCGAAACTGAGCTTGCAACGGCAGTTTGTATTTCCCGTCGATATCTTCAAGATAGCAGATCCGACAGGTTTCCTGGAGCGACTGTGGCAATTGCTCCGGCCGAACATCCCACGTCTTGATTTTGTGCTGCTTGAACAGCTGCCGCTGGGCGAACGCCTCAAGAGCGCGAATCAATGACTGCATGGCGGTTTCTGCATCGTTGGCCACTCTGAGCCGTCGATAGGCGTGAGCAAGCAAATCGACGGCGAGTAATTCTTTTGCCTCTGACGGATCGAGAACCAGTTTCTCCAAGAATCCCGCGTTGGCCTTGATCGCCGATACGACTACTTTGAGCCCTGGAGGCCCGCCGAACAACGAGGCCATGTCCAGTGCCTTCGCAGAGGATTTCAATTTTTCCCAGGCCTGCCGATAATGGAACCGTTCCCATAGATCATATCCTTCCGCAATATCGGCAAATGCCCGATAGAGCGGTTTCTGCCCACCACTGACCCGCATTTCGATCTGGCGAAACAACAATCCGGCTGCGACAAACGCCCCTCGATTGAAGAGATCACAGCCCTCATGTCTCATGATCTCCGCCGCCTCATCCCAAGGATTCGCCGACAACCAGAGACACTCGCGACCCTCGATCACGATCGATTCGCCGTCTCGTCCCTCTTCCGCTGCCACAGCCGACACAATACGTGACGTAAAGGGCATGGCGACCAGTGAGAGGGCACCGGCCATGGCCGGCGTCGCACCCGTCACGTCGACGACCAGCGTTCCCTGTTCAACCTTCCACGTGGTCAGGATGACAGGCAGCGATCGGGCGATGTCCTGGTAGCAGGCAGGAAAGCTCTCTGTATCATTGATGACAACCCAATCCCACCGGCGGGGCATTTGGGTGAGCTTGGGTTGCACGGCATTTTCAACCATCGCCTTTGCCGACTCAGGCAGCACGAAACACAGCGATTCAGGACACAGACGATTAATCGAATACACCGCCGATGCAAGATCGCCGGTAAGGGCAACGACCAGTGCGGAAACTGGTTGATCATGAGCCATCTCGTGCGGACTATATCATCGGCCTGCCGGACGATCAATTCACGCAGCGTCGAAATTCCTTCTTCTTGACGGTCTTTAGAAACGCGCATAGACTCTTGCTGTCTTTACGAAATCCTTCCAGCTCCGCACCGCTTTCGGCGAGGTTCACGATGACTTGGTGGTATTGGATGGTCCTGGGCCTGGCCCTCCTCGGCGCCGAAATGACGATGCCGGGAGGTTTCTACATTCTCTTTTTCGGACTTTCCGCCCTGGTCGTCGGCACCTTGGCCGGACTCGAAGTCGTAACCGCAGACTGGTTACAGTGGCTGCTGTTCTCCGTTATCGCCGTCGGGTCTCTCTTGCTCTTCAGAAGTCCCTTGCTAGCCAGACTCAATGAGAGACGGAAGGGGCAGCCCGATGTCGATTCTATGGTCGACGAGGTTGCGATCCCGCTCGAACCGCTTGCGGTCGGTGCAACGGGAAAGGCGGAATTGCGCGGAACAACCTGGACGGCGAAGAACGTGGGTTCGGCATCGCTCGACAAAGGCCAGCGCGGAAAGGTCACTCACGTAGAGGGGCTCACGCTCTGGATCGTTGCGGAGTAGTTTGCTCATGACCGTGAACGAACGAAGGTAGAGGAGGTAAGCATGTCGTCAGGCACATTGGTTGTGCTCTTTCTGGCCCTACTCGTTCTGTACGTCATCGCTAAGACCGCCGTTGTCGTCCCCCAGCAAAGCGCGTACGTCGTCGAACGCCTCGGGAAATACTCCAATACCTTGGATGCGGGGTTTCATATCCTGCTCCCCTTCTTCGACACCATTCGTTATCGCCATTCGCTCAAGGAAACGGCGATCGACATTCCGGAACAGGTCTGCATCACCCGCGATAACGTCCAGGTTTCCGTGGACGGCGTGCTCTATCTCAAGGTGCTCAACCCTGAACGGGCCTCCTATGGAATCAGCGATTATAACTTCGCGCTCTCCCAACTCGCCCAGACAACTTTACGGAGCGAGATCGGAAAGATTGAGCTGGACCGGACGTTCGAAGAGCGGACCAACATCAATATCCAGGTTGTGAACGAGTTAGACAAAGCCTCTGAACCCTGGGGCGTGAAGGTCCTACGGTATGAAATCAAGAACATCACGCCTCCGAAGGACGTGCTCAACGCCATGGAAAAACAGATGCGCGCGGAGCGGGAAAAGCGCGCCTTGATTCTGACCTCGGAAGGCGAGCGCGACGCAGCGATCAACCAGGCCGAGGGTGAAAAGCAACAAGTCATCAAGGCCTCTGAGGCAAAGAAACAGCAGCAGATCAACGAAGCAGAAGGAGCAGCCTCAGCCATCCTGGCTATCGCGCAGGCTACGGCCGAAGGGTTGCGCAAAGTCGCCGAATCCATCCAAGTCCCGGGCGGTCAGGAAGCCGTGCAATTGCGTGTCGCCGAACAATACATCACCCAGTTCGGCGAGCTCGCCAAGTCGAGCAATACACTGGTGCTCCCCGCCAGTGTTTCCGATGTCGGTTCAATGATCGCGTTGGCGATGAATGCCATCAGACAAGCTGGTTCTGCTACGCCGATCAGGTCGTAAAGGGTTCTGCATGGGAGGTTTGACAGGACCCGACCCCTCGCCTAGAATCGCCCTCGATGAAAGACTTTGTCCTTAGCGCATTCCAGGAAAGCGCGAACGTCAAACAGCAATTCGTCCGCGATCATGTGGACCGTATCGTGGAACTCGCTAAGCTACTCGCAACGGCTTTTCGTGAGGGCAGGAAAGTTCTTCTTTTCGGAAACGGCGGTAGTGCCGCAGATGCCGCGCACATCGCTGCTGAATTCGTAGGCCGTTACAAGCGCGAGCGCCACCCCCTGCCGGCCATCGCACTCGCCACCGATATCGCTGCCATTACCTGTATTGCTAACGATTACGGTTACGACGAACTCTTCGCCCGGCAGGTGCATGCGCACGGCCAGAAGGGAGACCTCGCAATCGCGATCAGCACCAGCGGCAATTCCCCTAATGTGATCAAAGGTGTTGAGGCGGCAAAGGCTTGCGGCCTGACAACGGTTGGATGGACCGGGGGCACCGGCGGCAAACTTGCCTCAATGGTCGATTTTTCTTTTGTCGTACCGTCAAAATCAACCGCCCGGATCCAGGAAAGCCACATCACGTTAGGTCATGTCCTGTGCGAACTGACTGAGGAACAGCTCCTTGGCAAAGCCTCCTGACCGGAAACGACCGCCCGTCGCCGTTCGCAGCTTGATCCCGCCCATCAATGTGACGGATCTCAAGACCTATCCGCTCAAGAAGCGCCACAGCAAAGTGCGGGTCTCCGATTTCGCCAAACCTTGGCGGCGGGGCGGAAGTTTCAGCCAGTTTTATCGAGCCTTACCGGACATCCTTGCCGTCAAAACACTCAGGGCCGTCGCCAAAGCGATCGCGATGGCTCACCGCAGGGGCCGTCCCGTTATCGTCGGGATCGGAGCCCATGTCGTCAAGGTCGGACTAGCGCCGACCTTCGTCGATCTGATGGAACAGGGAATCGTCACCGCTGTTGCAATGAACGGAGCCGGCATCATCCACGACTTCGAGCTGGCCCTCATGGGCCATACATCGGAAGAAGTTGACGCGGAGATCGACGAGGGACGCTTTGGGATGGCGGAAGAAACTGGCCGGATCCTCAACGAAGCGATCGCCAGGGGTCATCGTGATGGACAGGGACTCGGTGAAGCAGTCGGCCACTACATCAATCGCTACAAAGGACAATTCCCCAACCGCGGGACTAGCATTCTGGCGACCGGTGCCAGATTGAGCATTCCCGTGACCGTCCATGTCGCGATCGGAACCGACATCATCCACATGCACCCGGCAGCCGACGGGGCGGCGATCGGCGCGACGTCCCTCATCGATTTCCGGCGACTCGCTGCAGTCGTCGCCGGAATGGAAGGCGGCGTCTACGTGAATCTCGGCTCGGCCGTTGTGCTGCCGGAAGTCTTCTTGAAAACCGTCTCACTCGGACGGAACCTCGGGCATGATCTTTCCAACATTACGACCGTCAACATGGACTTCCTCTCGCACTATCGTCCGCAAACCAACGTGGTCCGCCGGCCGACGCAAAAAGGCGGCAAGGGATATTCCTTGATTGGCCACCACGAAATTATGTTACCCTTGCTTGTCGCGGCAGTCGCCGAAGAGCTTGGATAACATCGGACATGGCGCTACGCTCCACAGTTCCCCTTACATCGCAAGAACTGAAGGAGATTTGGTCCGGCCTCAACCGGCAATATTTCGACGAGGCCCTGCCTCCGATCGATCTGGTGTGGAGCCGCCGGCTGACAGCCTCTGCCGGTATGTTTGTCAGCCGAGTGGGGCCCCGATCTTTTTGGGCCGGAACCGCTTCACAGAAATCCGCACAACGGGAGATCCGCCTGTCACTGCCGCTTCTCAAGCCGTTGGTGGCCCATCATCCGTACGGGCGCAATGAACTCATCAGCACCCTTGCTCATGAAATGATCCATCAATGGCAGTATGATCTGCTTAAACGCAGACCGAACCACGGACCGGACTTTCTCCGCAAGATGACGGAGATGAATCGAGACGGAGAACTGGCCGTCACGATCTACCACTCCCTTCAGACCGAAGTACTTGCCCTCGCGAAATTCGCCTGGCGCTGCCGCCAATGCGGCCGCATCTATCGGCGCCAACGCAGGACCATACAGCCGCGCCGCCACCATTGCGGAAACTGTCGCGGTTCCTTGCAGGAACTGGGGTCACCCAATGCTGTTCGTCGGGCCGCCATCGCAGCTGAACAGAAGCTCAATGGCCCTCCTGCATCCTCCACGTCATACGTACAGCTAGAGCTGGATTTCTTCGCGACAAGGTTCTAAGCTTCTCCGCTGCGCGGCTTTTCTCCACTTACTGTTTCGTTCGAACGACGAATGACGAGTGATGTCTCATGGCTGCCGAAGGCTCGTTGGCCACGCCAAGTTCTGTTTGGTGACGTTGATGCGATGTTCGCCTCGGCCGCCGTCGTCAAAGACCCAAGCCTTTCCGGCAAACCGATTGCTGTCGGCGGGCCGCCGCCTCGCGGCATCATTGCCGCAGCTAGTTATGCTGTCCGCAAGTTCGGTGTCCGGTCGGCTATGCCGACTACCGAAGCCTTGCGGCTCTGCCCACATTTGATCTTGCTCCCGCTGGACCGCCCTCTCTATCGGCGCTTGCACGATGAGATGAGGGTCGTGACCGATCGACTCTTCCCCGCGACAGAATGGAGCAGCATAGATGAGTTTTACGCCGATACAACAGATCTGCAGATCCGATACAGGGATCCGATCGCCCTCGCGAGGCTGGTCAAGTCTTCGATCCTTGAGGCGACTGGCCTCCATTGCACCATCGCGGTCGCATCGGGGAAAACGGTCGCCAAGATCGCGGCCGATTCCCACAAGCCGGACGGTTTGACAATCGTCCCTCCCGGATCGGAAACTGCTTTTCTCTCGCCTCACCCCCTGGGAGCCCTTCCCGGCATCGGCCCCAAGACTGCAGCGCGCCTGAAATCGATCGGACTGAAAACGATCGGGGATCTCTCGGATCCAAAGTGGGATCAGCCTCTGCGAAACGTCTTTGGATCTCGTTTTCTCTGGATTCGTGAGGTAGTACAAGGGCATGACCAGGAACCGGTCGTACCGGATCGGGAATCCAAGAGTGCCAGTCACGAAACGACGTTCGATCAGGATACGTGTGACCGAAGCTTGCTCGAGCAGACACTCCGGGGTTTTCTTCGCTCGCTGGCCCTGGAGCTCCGTCACGAAGGACTGGCAGCGGGTGGATGCACCGTGAAACTGAAAGATGCCCGGTTCGCCATCACGACTAGACAACGGCGGTTTCCACAGCCTCTCAACTACGATCCGGACATGTGGCCGACGATCAAACAGGCGCTTCAGGATTTGGTCAAAGCGGGAACGAAGTATCGACTTGCCGGACTGGGCCTGACAGCCCTGACTCCCGCGCCGCCCGGTCTGTACGATAGGCGACGGAACAAGGCGATCGAGGCGATGGACGCACTGATCGCTCGCCACGGCCCAAGCGTCATCGGCCTTGGAGGGGTCACGCGAGACACAGACGATTGACCTCTTCTCTTTCTATCTGCCCACACTGACGGTATGATGTTGTCTCCATGACCGACAAAGTGAAGACCAGCGCCCAACTCAGGCCCATTTTGGATTCAGCCCGTGCGCAGAACAAACGGATCGTGTTCACCAATGGCTGTTTCGACCTCATGCACGTGGGTCATACTCGCTATCTGCAAGCGGCGAAAGAACTCGGCGACCTGCTCGTCGTCGGCGTCAACAGTGACGCCTCCGTCAAAAGCTTGAACAAGGCGTCGGACCGGCCGATCGTGAACGAAGCTCAACGAGCTGAAGTGCTGGCCGCATTGGGTTGTGTGGATTATGTCGTCATTTTCACTGAACCTGACCCGTTGACCCTGATTACCGCCTTGCAACCGGATGTGCTCGTCAAAGGAGGGGATTGGTCGATCGACAAGATCGTCGGCCGCAATGTTGTCGAGCAACGGGGAGGCATTGTCAAAACCATTCCGCTGGTTCCAGGCATATCGACCACCGCACTTGTTCAACGCATCAGATCGCAATCAACATAAGCCGTGTCAACCTTCCCATCCCATCCTTCGCCGGTTCAATGCTGCTCGTTGGTCGCCGCGGCGCTATCGCGGCAAAGCGCCAGGCCCTGTCTCACAGGCCTCCACGGATCGACGGCCGGCTTCGCCTTGACACAGTTGTGGCATCCGCAATCCGGTTCCGTCGGCCAATTGCCCTGGCTGGTTATCGCAAGATCCGACGAAGCCGCGGAGAGGCTGTACGATGACATCAGGTTTTTCCATGGGCTGCTTGGGCTGTCGACGAACTCGCTGGCGCTGTTTCCGCGTTGGGAAACCCTGCCATACGAGTCGACGGCTCCGCACGTAGGCCTCGTGGCCAGACGGATGACCACGTTGCATCGGATGAGAACAAGCTCTGCCGCGAAGGTTGTGACGTCCATCGATGCGTTCATGCAGCGGCTCCTGCCGGTAGAAACATTTCTTCACACACTCCTGTCGTTCAAAGTCGGCAGCGGAATTGAGCGGGAGGTCCTCACGGCCGGACTGCTTCGACTGGGATACCGCCGGGTGTCCGTCGTTGAAATCCCCGGCGAGTTCAGCATTCGCGGCGGCATTGTTGATATTTTTTCCACGGCATATACGGAGCCCTTGCGCGTTGAATTTCTCGGCGAAACCGTCGAATCTCTCCGTCTGTTCGACCCTGCTACCCAGAAGTCCACAGCTAAAATGGATCGTGCGGTCGTCCTGCCAGCGCGCGAATACCTGCGGCCTGAAGAAGCACCGGAGGCACAGACACCGATTCCAGCGGACGCGGAATGGCGTGCCCCCGATCTCTACGGAGAGATGCATAGCCTTCTCGATTACTTCACCACACGCCCCCTGCTCGCACTCGATCAACCGGCCCAGTTAACAAAGGCCTGTGCAGAAGTTTGGGATAAGATCGACGACGGTTACCTTCGGCACAGCGATAGGAAAGAGGCGGCGCCTTACCCCTCCCCAGAACGGTTATTCCTCACCTGGCGTGAACTTTCTGATCTCACAGGGGGTTGGTCACAACTTGCCCTTGAACCTTTGGCAGAGACCGATGCCTCATGGGACCCGGTGCAATCGTTTCCCGCGCAGGTTCCAGCCAGCAGTGGACTCGGAGCGCGAGGCACACCCTTCAGCCAAACCCTTTCGATCCTTGAGCAGCTCAGACAGGACTGCCGAGTCATTTTGGTCGCGAGAAGCCGAGGTCAGGTCGATCGCCTCCTTTCCCTATTGCGCGAACACGACGTCCCTGCGATCGAATGGACCGCCTCGAGTTGGACCTCGACCAGCCAAGGACGCACACCGTTCTATGTACTGCACGGCGATCTTTCGGCTGGATTCCTGTCCTCCGAATTGCGATTGGCCCTGCTCACAGAGGAGGAGCTGTTCGCGAAAGGAGCCCGCCACAAACCGCAAGCCAAGAGCAAAGCTGCGACATTCCTCTCATCGCTTGAAGACCTCAACGTCGGCGACTATGTCGTCCACGTCCAACATGGCATCGCCAAGTATCGAGGGCTCAAACGGCTTTCGGTTCAAGACTTCGACAGTGACTACTTGATCCTGGAATTCTCCGGAGGAGACACGCTCTACGTGCCGTTGGACCGCTTGAATCAGGTGCAGCGGTACAGCGGCGCGGAGGGTCATGTTCCACGACTGGACCGCTTGGGCGGAACCAGCTGGGCGAAAACGACCGCCCGGGTAAAGAAAGATATCGAAGAGATGGCGCATGAACTCATCGACCTTTACGCCAACCGGGAACTTGCCAAACGTCATGCCTACGGTTTCGACAGCACCCTCTATCACGAGTTCGAAGCGGCATTCGAGTACGAGGAAACGCCGGATCAGCTGAAAGCGATCGAGGACATCACTCGTGATATGGAATCCAGCAAGCCGATGGACCGGTTGGTCTGCGGCGACGTCGGTTACGGGAAGACGGAAGTGGCGATGCGGGCCGCGTTCAAAGCGATTGAGGACAACCGGCAGGTTGCCGTCCTGGTGCCGACGACCCTGCTGGCACATCAGCATTACGATAATTTCTCGGAAAGATTTGCGCCGTTTCCCACCACAGTAGCGCTCCTGTCTCGCTTTCAATCCTCCAAAGAAGCCAAGGCTATCCTCAAAGACGTGGCAGCGGGAACCATCGATATCGTGATCGGTACGCACCGGCTGCTCCAGAAAGACGTCGTGTTCCGCAATCTTGGGCTCGTGATCATCGACGAAGAACAGTGGTTCGGCGTAAAGCACAAGGAGCGGCTAAAAGAACTGCGGACGCAAGTCGATGTTTTGACACTCACCGCGACGCCCATCCCGCGCACACTCCAGATGGCCATGGCCAGTGTGCGCGACCTCTCGATCATCGACACGCCGCCGGCCGG